>NZ_FNGO01000006.1 GCF_900103135.1 Halarsenatibacter silvermanii
ATATTGATATTGAGATTGAAAGCAATGAAGTTGAATTTACTGATGATTGGACATTTGAAGATATTTATGGAGATATTGATATTGAGATTGAAGGCGATGTTGAATTTACCGATGATTGGACGTTTAAAGATATTTATGGAGATATTATTGATATTGAAGCAGAGGGAGCAGAAGCTAATTTTGCCGATGATTGGACGTTTGAAAATATTGATGGGGATATTGAAGGGGATATTGAAATTGAGTAGGATTGAAATTGATGAAGATGGGCAAGATTATTTTAGGAAGTGATATTATGCTGAATAACAAGGGTATAACATTAGTTGAAGTAATTTTGGCCCTTTCTTTAGTCGGTATAATTGGATTAATGGCAGCTGGTATTCAGACAGATATTTATGAAATTTTTTATACAGAGGCAGATAACACGTCTTTTCATATAAATCTGCAAACAATGCATCAGCTTTTTAGAGATGAGTTAGTAGGGATGGAGGTAAATACTGATAGTGGAGATTATTCTTTTGAATGGAATAATGCCGAAGACGAATTGGTGAGAAAAGATTTAAACAACAGCAATAATGATTTTAGTTTGAGATTTCAAGAAGATCGAATAGAAGAAATAGAAATGAAAAAGGACAACAGTATGCTTAATATAACAGTGAAATACAACATGTATGAGGATAGCAATGAAAGTAATAATAGTGATAACAATGAAAGGGAATATAAAATATCTGTTTATGAAAATTATATTGACGAGGACATAAACTTAGTTAGTGAAGATGATAAGCTATATTTTGAAATTCCTGTCGGTGAATTACCAGCGGATGAATTGGGATGGGTAAATCCCCCAGGGGAAGGGCAGGCGGACCCCAGATGGATTGAAGAATTTAAAGATGCGCCCCAAGAAGAAGACCCAAATTATCATTCAGGAATAGTTATATTTTCTGAAGAAAATTTGCATCATTGGGTTGCTGCAAAGGAAAAAACTAGTTTGGAAGCAGTAAAAGGATTCATTTTTGAAGTAAAACTTGAAGTTAGAAACGATGGAGAGCTAACGCTTACTTCTGATAAAGATATAATTTTTGAAGATGAAGTTGATATTAAAGGTGAACTAGATATAAATGCAGGTGGAGATGTTATTTTTGAAGATGAAGTTGATATTAAAGGTGAATTATGCTTTGAGCAGAAAACCACAGTGGAATATGAGGGCGAAACAGAAGATTTTGGTGGCCATGAGGATGAAAAGAAAAATTGTTATGATGAAGATGATTTTCATAATAAATTCGATTAAATTTTACATGTAGATTCAAATTAAGTGGAGGCTAAAACCGTGAAACTACCCCAGGCAGTTAAATTCAGCCATTATTTGCTGGAACGTTTTGTCGAAAAAAGAGATGTAGTGCTCGATGCCACCTGCGGCAATGGTCACGATACGGTTTTTTTGGCCGATCTGGTCGGTCGGGAAGGAAAGGTTAATGCGATCGACATTCAGCAGGAAGCTGTGGAGAATACTGAAGAAAGGTTAAAAGATAATGAAATGCTTTCCAGAACTGAGCTGGTCTGCGGTGATCACTCCCGGCTGGAGGAGCATTTTTCCGAAAGCGATTATAAAGCTGCCGTCTTCAATCTGGGTTATCTGCCCGGCGGTGATAAATCGATAATTACCAGGCCCAAAACTACCCTGGCTGCCCTTAAAAAAGTGTCTGCCAGAATTATCTGCGGCGGAGTTTTAGTGGTGGTCGCCTATCCGGGTCATGAGGGTGGGGATGAGGAGCTGCAGGAGGTATTGAACTGGGCTGAGAAACTGGAAAGCGAAGATTTTAATGTGCTGCATTACCATTTTATAAATCAACCTTCGGATCCGCCCGAGGTTATAGCGGCTGCGCGAAGATAAAACGGGGGGTTAAATAGTGTCGGAAGAAAAAAAGCGTCTGGGAGATCTGCTGCTGGAATATGATTATATCGATGAGGAAGAGTTCGAGGAGGCTTTAGCCCGCCAGCAGGAATCGGATAAAAGACTGGGGCAAATGCTCGTCGATCTGGGTTATATCTCCGAAAAAGATTTGATTCAGGTGCTCGAATTTCAACTGCAGGTCCCTTATGCTGATCCAGAAAAGTATTATTTTGATTCCAGTCTGGCTGAATATCTGCCGGAAAATATTGCCCGACGCCATAACATGGTTCCTCTAAAAAAGAATGATGACACGCTCATGGTGGCCATGACGGATCCCAATGATGTTGTTGCCATCGATGATGCTGAGATGTCATCCGGGCTGGAAATTCAGCCAATGATCGGAACGCATGAGGAAATAGAAGCAGCTCAGGATAAAATTTACCGCGGGGAAGCTGTCGAACTGGAAGAAATAACCGATTTTCAGGAGATACAGCAAGCAGACGATGAAGAGCTCGAAGAGGATGAACTGCAGGAGATGGTCGAGGAAGCTCCTGTTATCCGTCTGGCCAATAAAATTATATCCGAAGCCTATGAACAGGGAGCCAGCGATATCCATATAGAGCCGGGCGAGGATAAGGTTAATGTCAGAAACAGGATAGATGGGGTTTTGCACAGTCAATTTACCGTGCCTAAATCGATGCAGGCTGCTCTCATCTCCCGTTTTAAGATAATGGCTGATCTCGATATTACCGAACACCGACTGCCTCAGGACGGCAAGGTCAAGATGGGAGTTAAAGGCGAAGAGCTCGATATGAGAGTTTCCACCCTGCCGCTCATCAACGGCGAAAAGGTGGTAATTCGTCTTCTTTCGCGCGATTCTTCTCTGCTGCATCTGGATAATCTCGGTTTTAAGGAATCCAATCTGGATAAGTTCAGGAGGCTGATTAAAAAACCTCACGGAATTTTGCTGGCTACCGGACCCACCGGCAGCGGTAAATCGACCACGCTATTTGCCGCTATCAACGAGATGAATCGGCCTGACCGCAATATAGTCACCATCGAGGATCCGGTTGAGTATCAGCTTTCGGGCATCAATCAGGTCCAGGCCAATGAAGATATAGGCAGGGATTTTGCCACCTCACTGCGTTCGGTTCTCCGCCAGGACCCCGATATAATCATGGTGGGAGAGATTAGAGACGAGGATACCGCCGAGATAGCCGTCAGGGCTGCCCTGACCGGTCATCTGGTATTGAGCACTCTGCACACCAACGATGCTGCCAGCACTGTGACCCGGCTGGTCGACATGGGTCTGGCCTCTTATCTGGTGGGAGCTTCGGTCATTGGGGTTGTGGCTCAAAGACTAGTTCGCAGGCTCTGTCCTAACTGTCGCAGTAAAAAGAAGGAGATTGATGAGGTTGACAGGAACTTTATAGGTGAAGCTGATGTTGACGAAATTTACAGCTCCCGGGGCTGTTCTGAATGTGACGGCACCGGTTATCATGACAGAATAGCTATTCAGGAGGTGATGCCGGTATCGGAAGATATATCTCGTCTTATAGCTTCGGGGGCTAATCAGGACGAGATAAAGGATAAAGCCCGGGAAGAAGGTATGATGACGCTCAAAGAAGATGGGCTTTACAAGCTTGAACAGGGGCTTACCGATGTCGAAGAACTGAAGAGGATGATGTTCTGAAATTAGAGTTCTAAAATTAGAGCGGGTTTTAGATTTGAGGTGATCAGCAATAGATGAATCTAAAAAAAGTTCTGGAAGAAATAGTCGAGAATGACAACATCTCCGATCTTCATCTGACGGTTAATTCCCGGCCAATAGTGCGCGAGACCGGCCGGCTGGAATACTATTCCGGCGATGTGGGTAAGCTGGGAGGCGATGAACTGAGAAAGATTGCCCGCAGCATAATGGATGAAGATCAATGGTCAAGATTTCAGGAGGAGGGAGAGCTGGATTTTTCCTACAGCCTGCCCGGAGTTTCCCGCTTTCGTATCAACGTTTACCAGCAGCGGGGATCTGTATCGCTGGCCCTGAGGATAATTCCTCAGGGTGTGCCCAGCATAGATGAACTGGGACTGCCCCAGGTGCTCAAAAAGCTGGCCCGCCAGCGGCGGGGGCTGATTCTCTGCACCGGTCCCACCGGCAGCGGTAAATCTACAAGTCTGGCGGCTATGATTCAGGAGATTAACAAAAACAGAAAAGCCCATATCATAACTCTGGAGGATCCGATCGAATATCTTCATAATCACCGCCAGAGCATTGTTCATCAGCGCGAGGTCGGCAGCGATACCACCAGCTTCTCCAAGGCACTGCGGGCCGCCCTGCGTCAGGATCCGGATGTCATTCTGGTCGGTGAGATGCGCGATCTGGATACTATATCGATAGCTTTGGAGGCGGCCGAGACCGGCCATGTTGTGATGTCGACACTTCACACCAACAGCGCCGCTCAGACGGTTGACCGTATAATCGATGCATTTCCCTCCGGCCAGCAGGAGCAGGTCAGGACCCAGCTGGCTTCGATAATAAAAGGTGTAATAGCCCAGCAGCTTCTGCCGAAAAAAGATGATGATGGAAGGATAGCTGCTTTTGAGATAATGGTCGGTACCTCGGCTGTCAAAAATATCATCCGCGAGGGCAAATCAAGCCAGCTGGAATCGGCCATACAGACCGGCGGCAAACACGGAATGATCATGATGGAAAATTATCTGCTCGATCTTTATAATCAGGGTAAAATTTCCCGGGAGACGGCCGTCGATCGGGCCCGCAACACCGATTATCTGCGCAAGCGGATCAACAGATAAAAACCGGTTAAAAAAAAACAATCGAGCCAGTGAGAAGCCAACGGAGGAATAGTTATGTCACCGGAGTTTAATTACAGGGTTCGCGATCGAAGTGGTAATACCGAAGAGGGTACCGTCAGAGCTTCCAGCCGCAGTGAAGCAGCCAGAACCCTGCGGGAAGATGGTTATTTTGTCGCCTCCCTGGAAGAGATGGAACAGGAAGATGAAGGAGAAGGAGGAGGATTTCTGGACCGGGAGATAGATCTCTCATTTCTGGCCTTTTGGCGGGGAGGGCTCGATACCGAGGGTCTGGCCAAGTTTTCCGAGCAGTTTTCTGTTTTGATTTCGGCCGGTATACCCATCGTCGATGCTCTTGATATCGTGAGAGAACAGACGGAAGCCGACCATTTTGAGCAGGTACTGGAAGAGATTATAAGCGATATCGAAGGAGGCGAGGGTTTTTCCAGCGCCCTGCAGCAGCATCCGGACTATTTTCCCTCTTTTTTCTGTCAGCTAATCAGAGCAGGTGAGACCGGCGGTATTCTGGATGAGGTGCTGGTGGAACTGGCTCAACATTACCGCCGCCAGCATGAGATAAAAGAGGATATAAAATCGGCCCTGTATTATCCCGTGGCTATTATTGCGATAGCTGTTGCCGCCATTATATTTCTACTGACTTTTGTGGTGCCTGAAATCATGGAAATTTTTGATGCGCTGGATGTTGTCCTGCCGCTTCCGACTTTAATCCTCATAGGTATGAGCAATTTCATGCAGGCATTCTGGTGGCTTCTGCTGCTGGCGATTGTAATCTTATTTATGGCCGGTTTATCTTTTTATAGAACCAGGCGGGGCAAATTAATCTTTGATACCATAATTTTGAAAATTCCTCTGGTGGGATCGCTGGTTTTGAAAATATCGATAGCTCGCTTTTCCCGCACGCTGGCCCTTTTGCTGGACAGCGGAGTCAACCTCCTCTCAGCCCTGCCGGTGGTAGAGGAGATAGTTGCCAACCGAGTAATAGAAAAATCTCTGATTGAGGCCCGGGGACGTCTCAGAGGGGGAGTTAATATCTCTCAGCCCATGAGGGAAAGCGGGCTTTTCCCGCCTATGGTGGTGCAGATGATCGAGGTGGGGGAAGAAACAGGCAGCCTGGCCGATATGCTCAACAAAGTTTCCGGCTATTATGAGATGGAGGTGCAGAAAACCATCCAGGGATCGATCTCGCTGATAGAACCGGCTTTAATAGTTTTTCTGGCTGTTGTAGTAGGTTTTATAGCTCTATCCGTCGTTCTGCCTCTATTCGATCTCTATGCAGCATTATAATTTCCGATCTAAAACTGTCTTCAATTTGCGCTGGCTCTGCCGGAAAATAATCTGGATCAAAAAATGAGGTATTGCCATGCAGTCATTTATCTTTCTGCTGCTGGGTCTTATCGTCGGCAGCTTTATAAACGTCCTGATAGTAAGAGTTCCCCGGGGCCAATCTATAATCAATCCCCGCTCCCATTGTCCCGATTGCGGCCATGAGCTGAAAGCTTTTGAGCTGATACCGGTCTTGAGTTTTATCCTGCTGCGGGGAAAATGCCGCGAGTGCGGGGTTACTATACCGCTGCGATATCCGCTGGTAGAACTCATGACAGGATTTTTGTTTTTGGCCAACTTTTATTTGGCGGCTGAACCGGTGGAACTAATTTCGGGGATGGTATTCATAACCCTGCTGCTGCCTTTGAGCGTGATCGATCTGCGCGAGCAGATACTTCCCGATAAATTGAACCTGGCCGGCATGGCGGCCGGCCTGACTTTAAGTTTTTTTCGGGTCGATTTCACTCCTCTGACCTCGATTTCCGGCATTCTGGCCGGCGGAGGTTTCCTTTTTGCCCTGGCGATCATTTCCCGCGGAGGTATAGGGGGCGGAGATATAAAGCTTATGCTTTTTACAGGTTCTTTTTTGGGAGCTCCGCTGGTGCTGATCAGCATATTTCTGGCCGCAATTCTGGGGCTTATAGCCTCGCTGCCCTCGTTATTTCGCGGACAGATGGGACTTAAAAGCAAACTGCCCTTCGGCCCTTTTCTGGCGCTCTCAGCTCTAATTTTATGGTATTTCGGCGCTGAACTTCTTTCGTTTTATCTGCAGCTTTTTTAAAAACTTTTTACCGGGCTTTTTACAGTCGCTATAATAATGTTATAATTATGATACAGTCTACATTTGACAGTCTATATTCGCAATTGGTCGCCAATGAATGGGGAGTTAATAATGTTTAATAGAATAAAAAAGATCCTGTCCGGAACCCGATTTACTGCGGTTGATTTTGGCCACAGCAGCATCAAGCTGGCTCAGGGAAAGGCCAGAAATAATTCTTTTGAGTTGACCGGGCTCGACCGGGAAGATCTGGAACCGGGCGCTGTAAAAGAGGGAGAGATAGATGATATTTCTCTGGTGGTAGAATCGATGGAAAAGCTTTTACAGCGGGGGCTGCGCAGAAAAGGCGAAATTCTTTATGCTCCCGCCTCCGGACAGATTGTTGTCAGGATAATAGAACTTCCGCAGATGCCGGAAGATGAGCTGGAAGAAGCTATCCGCTGGGAAGCTGATGACTATCTGCCGATACCTATCGATCGGGCTGAGCTGGAATATATAATTCTGGAGGAGCTGGAAGAAGAGTATCGGGTTCTGATCTCGGTTATTCCCGGCGAGGTGCTGGTTGACTATCAGGAGGTTTTCAGCCAGCTAAATCTGAAGCCGAAAGTGGCCAATTTGCAGGAACTGGCCTTAGTATCACTGCTTCTATATCTGGATGAATTCTCCGAACCGAGCGCCATTATAGATATGGGCGGCCGGAGAACCCAGGTGGTCATCGGGGCAGATCACAATATATTTTTATGCCGCGGTTCTGATGTGGGTGGTTCGGATTTCACCGAGTTTTATCAGGCCGAAGCGGAGAGCTGGCAGGAAGCTGAGGACCTTAAACGCGAGCGGGGAATTCCGGCTGAAAGCAAGGATTTTCTGGAGCTTGAGAGCAGTCCTTCCATTCAAATCGATAATTTAATCAGGGAAATCGAGCGCTCGCTCAACTATTACAGCAGTCAAAATAGGGGAGAGACCGTCGAAAATATTTATTTTACAGGCGGAGGTTTTAAGCTTGCGGGCCTGGTGGAGAGAATCGAGGAGCAGCTCAATATCGAGATGACCGGGCTTGATTTCACCGAAAAACTGGGATTTTCCCCGGAAAACTCCGATGCTGATGATTTCCACGGTGTGAGTGTCGGCCTGATGGCCAGCGAGGTGATCGAAGGTGAGGGTTAATTTTCTCGACGAAGAAAAGATTTCCCGGGAGATAAGGTGGGACCAGATATTTATAGTGCTGGCGATCATTTTGCTGCTGGCCGCGCCGGCCCTGCATTTTTCCTACCATCTTTATGGTGCCCGTCAGATAGAAAATGAGATCGACAGGGTCAACCGCCAGATAGGTCTAATCCAGGCCGATGTGGAAGAGCACCAAAGACTGGAGGAGCAGGTTGAGGAATATCAGGAGATTATCGAGGATCGCCAGATGCGACATCTGCTGCCCGAAGCCCTGCGCAGCCTGGGTGAAGAGATTTCGGCAGACATTCATCTGGAATATCTGGAATTTTATGAAGGGGAAATTTTTATCGGAGGAGTCGGCAGTTCGACGGGGGAAGTGCTGGGTTATGCCTCAAGCTTAGAAAGGGCTGCACCTTTCAGCTCGGCTGAAGTGGAAAATTTGGACAGCAACGATACCGTCGATTTTGATATGCATCTGGAAGTAAAGCGGGAGGGGGAGTGAAAATTGCTGGATAGATTTTCAAAGCGGGAAAAGCTTTTCCTGCTGGCAGGATTTCTGATAGTCGGGCTGACCCTTTATTATTTACTTCTTTTTTCTCCCCTGCGTGAAGAGACAGCAAATTCCCGCCAGCAGCTGGAAAATCTGGAGCGGGAGTATGAAGATTATCTGAGCCAGATCGAAGATATACCCCGCCTGGAAGAAGAACTGGAGGAGCTGGAAGAAGAGGTGGGAATCGCAGATGAAGCAGAAGGTCCTGATCGAAAGGAAAATGTGCTGGATTTTTTGGATGAAGGCCTGGCCCGTCATGATCTAAACCTCCGCAGCTACAGCCCTGAATCCGCTGAAGATGGGGACTTTGTTCATCTCCAGTTAGCCGGCAGCTACCACGGGCTGCTGGATTTCATCGGTCGCAGCTATGAACATTATCCCCGGCTTAAAGCTGAAGAGATGTATATAAATATGGAGGAAAATGTTCTCGAGATCGAAATATTATTATTTCTGGAGGATTAGAGCAACAGGATATTAATTATCTTCAGGCAGTAAAATCTGAGGAGTGTAAGTTCAAAATGAGAAAAATTTTCAGCTGTTCTGGCAAAAAATATATATCTACGCTGCCGGCTGTTCTTCTGGCGATGGTTGTAATTTTAATAATTATCCTGTTTTCTGGCTATCAGCTGCAGGCAGAGAACGAAGAAGCGGATTCACAGACCGAGGAAATAGAGGAAATGATCGAACAGATGCAGATCGATCCCGAGAATTTAGAAGAGCTGGAAGATCTCGATTCGGAAGAGCTGGATCTGGACTCGCTGGAAAATGGATCGATCTCTCCTGAAGAACTTATGCAGATTAGAGATCCTTTTTCTGATCCTGACGCCTCTGAGGAGGAGATAGAGGAGGAGCCGCCGGAAGAACCGCAGATAGAGGAAGACGAGATAGTTCCGCCGGAATTTACCCTGCTGGGCTATACTCATCTTGCCGGCAGATATTTGCTTGCCGTCTGGCATCAGGGCGAGGCAGAACTCCTGGCTTCCGGCGATTCGCTGGCAGGCTTTGCTTTTCGGGAGTGGCGGGATGACAGAGCAGTTTTTGAAAAAGAGGGAGAAACATTTTATCTCAGCACCGGGGAGTGAGAATCTATGGAAAGAAACTCAAATCATACCAGCAAGATTTTAAAATCGTTGGTGTTATCATTCCTAATGATGATTTTGCTGTTGATGTTTTCGATTGGCGGGGGGCTTGAGAGCCTCCAGGCGGTCGAGCTTGATGACCAAAAAATAGATATGGAGTACGTGGATACGCCGGTGCGGGAGGTTTTACGTTCGCTGGCCAGGCTGAGCGGCGAGAATATCGTTTTTGATGAAACTGTTGAAGGCGAGATCACGCTCGAGCTTGAAGGCGTGGATCTGCGCACGGCGATGGATAAAATTCTCTCGGTAAAAGATCTTGATTATTACATAGAGGACGAGATCATGGTGGTGGCCAGTCCGGAAAGGATCGACGAACTTTACCGCGAGATAGAGCGCAGATTATATACTCTCGAGCATACAGGAACTCAGGAAGCCTCCGAGCTGATAGGTGAAATGCTGCCTCAGGTCGATGTCGATATGCTGCCGGATCAAAAGAGACTCATTTTAAGCGGTCTTCCTGAAAATTTGCAGGAAGCTGAAGAATTATTGCAGGAGATAGACCAGCCCATACCTCATGAATCGCAGGTTTTTTCTCTGGAAAATATCTCCCCGGAAGAAGCAGCTGCTGAGATCGAAAGCCTTTTTCCCGATATTTTTGTCAGTGCCCGCCAGGCTTACGGTGATATCATTGTCCGGGGTCATACAGATGAGCTGAATGAAGCCGCAAAATTAATCGAGGATATCGATATCCCTCGCGATAAAATCAGAGAAACATATTTACCTGCAGATCTCGATCCCGAAGATTTACAGAGGCGATTGATGGAAATTTATAGCGAAGAGGAACTAAATGTGCAGATCAGCGAGGGCATTATAACACTCGAAGGGCGTCCTGCAGCAGTGGAAGAGGCGATAGGTGTCATGTCTGAACTGGAAGAAGTGGAAGAAGAGCTGGTGGAGACTTCAGTGAGGCTCAACTACATAGATGTCGAAGAAATGCAGGAAATAATCACCGGCATGGAGGAAGGTATCAGCCTGCAGGCCAGCACCGAGCGCGACACACTTTTTTTGCAGGGAGGGGAAAGCAGGGTCCGTCGGGCTGAAGATGCAGTCAGAGAGCTTGATCATCCCCGTCGGCAGGTGCTGCTTGAAGTGAATGTAGAAGAAATTTCCCTTGATGTTCTGGAGGAAAAAGGCATTAATGTGGACGAACTGAGGGAGGACGTTTCAGCTATAGGACTCGATTATGATGACGATTATCTGATCTCCGGATTCGATGTCGATATGCCCGAAGTTTATGATTTATTTGAAAAGGAAGATGCAACCGAAACACTGGCCACTCCCAGTCTGCTGACGCTGGATGGGGAAGAGGCGGAGCTGGAAATTGTTGAAGAAGTCCCTTACAGAGAAGAAACCGACGTGGACAATGGAACTGATGTCAGCTGGGAATACGAAGAAGTGGGTGTAACTTTGAATTTCAATCCTTCGGTGACCGAGGAAGATACCATCAATCTGCATATGGAACCCGAAGTCAGCACAATCGTAGATAGAGAATTTGAGGGGGCGCCTCCTGAAACCAGAGCCAGAAGATTTGAAAACACGGTCAAACTTCATGACGGCCAGACTTTTGCCGTGGGAGGCTTGATTCAGGAAGAAGAAAGACATGACATGCGGCAGATACCCTATCTGGGAGATCTTCCCCTGCTGGGCAGATTATTCAGCTACGAAGAGCTGCAGGAAGATCAGACAGAGATTTTTATCTTCATAGAAGCTCATATTGTTGACATTATGGAGGACGATCTGGATATGGAGGAGATCGATCATGAAGTCTTTGAGGACAGAGGGGAAGATTTTGAAGTTCATTCTGATCCCTATGGAGGGATGAAAGATGAGCAAACCCAGGAGGATCTTATCGAACCTGAAGCAGAGCTCGATGATCCTGAAACCGGCGAAATTTTGCCGGAAGAAGATAAAGATGAATCGCTGACAGATAGGATGGATGAAGTCATAGATGATTTTATGTCTCGATATGAAAATGATGAAAATAATTATGATAATGATGTAGATAACGGCAAAGATGAGAACCAAAGTATGGACGGGGAAGTTGATTTTAAAACTACTGAAGAAATGCCGGAGCCCGAGCATTTACAGGCTGATGAGCTGGAATCCAGATACCTGATTCAGACAGGAGCCTTCAGCGAAAAACGGGGAGCAGAGATCCAGGCCGGTAATCTTTTAAAGAGGGGATATTCGGCATTTTTATATAGCAGTGAGCCCTACACCGTACAGGTAAAGGGCGGTCAAAACCGCGAGGAAGCTGAAGAACTGGTCCAGGAACTGGAAAAGCTGGTTGATGAAGTTTTATTGCATCGTCCGGAAATTCAGGAGTAACTCATTTCAGTTAATATCATCGGTATTAAATACGAAATCTGAAAGGAGAATATCGTATTATGATGTGGAAAGAGCAGTACCGGCTGGGGATGGAGAAGGTAGACCAGCAGCACCGCGAGCTTTTCGACAGGCTTTCCTCCTTTATTCAAACTGTCAGAGATGACGATATGGAGTGGGAAGAAAAAATCCCGGAAGTGAAGGAAACGCTGGAGTTTATGAAGGAATATGTTGTTGTCCATTTTGATTCCGAGGAGGAATTTCAGCAGGAGATTGATTACCCGGGTTTTGAAGAGCACAAAAAGATCCATGAAAGATTTAAACAGGAAGTAGCTGACTTTGCCGAACAATTTGAGGAAGAAGGGTTTGAAGAAGAGCTGGCTCAGGAGTTCAGCGGCAAGTTAATGGCCTGGCTGATAAACCATGTCACCGGCGACGATCAGAAGATAAGTGATTATCTCGATCAAAGAGGGAAGGATGAGTCCGATGAAAGCTGATTTTGTCAACCCAATATACGAAGCTACCACGGATGTGCTGCAGAGCATGCTCGAGCTGGATGTAAAGCGGGGAGAGCTGAAAACCAGCGAGGAATTGATATCGGGCAATGAAGCCAATGTTGCTATCGGTGTCACCGGTGATCTTTCCGGCTCGATACTTTTCAGTTTCAGCCGGGATATGGCTCTTTCCATGGTCGAATCGATGGCCGGCATGGAGGTAAATGAACTCGATAAGTTTGTCACCTCGGCCCTGGGAGAGGTGGCCAATATTATCAGCGGCAATGCCGCCACTTTTTTAAACCAGCAGGATTATGACTGTGATATAGTACCGCCCCGGGTCATAATAGGGGAAAATCAATCGCTGTCGATGGCCACCGACAGTGTGCTGGTGATCCCGCTCAAGACCGATATGGGAGAATTTGAGATAAACCTGGCCATCTGGTCGAATAAATAATTTAAATTGCATTCAGACTATGGGAGGATAATAGGAGGGGGTCGGTAGGTTGAAAGTTCAACCTACCGACCCCCTCCTTTTGTCTTCCTTATGAAAAAAATATAATTTTTCGTCCAGGAATTTTTTATGTGACCCGGATGTGACCCAAATCAAAGTCAGATGTGACTGCAATTACAGTATAAATGTGATAGTATTGAACTATGATGGTTAAATATATAAAACAGTGAATATATATTTATACAGTAAAAAATTTATTATATTTCTTTTATTTTTCTTTATTCAATGGTATAATTAATTTAGTATGAAGATGCTTTACTCGATCTTTTTATTTTTTTAAATTATTATTAATAATATTATGAAATTTACTCTGAATAGGGGTGATGACTTGGCACCGCGGAGTATCAAAAAAATAGGAGAGATGTTGATAGATTTTGATTATATTTCCAAAGAAGAGTTAAAAGAAGCGGTCAGGTTAAAAAATAATTCATCGGAAGATAAAAAAATAGGTGAGGTCATGGTTGATCTGGGATATATTTCGGAAAAAGAACTTCTCCAGGTGCTGGAAATGCAGATGGGAATTCCCATCGCCGAGCTGAGCGATTACTATCTCGATCCGGGGCTGGCAGATTATTTACCCGAAAATATTGCCCGGCGTCATCTGGCCGTACCCCTGCAGAGGGATGGTGAGCTTTTGCTGGTGGCCATGAGCGATCCGACCGATCTAATCGCCATAGACGATATAGAGCGGGTCTCAGGTCTTAATGTCAAACCGCATATCAGCTCACCGGGCGAGCTGCGCAGGGCGCTGGACTGGATATACACCGAGGACAGCATCGATATAGGTAAATTTCTGGAGGATTTTGAACAGCAGGAAGAAGAGGATTACGCCGAGGATGAACTGAGAGAGATGGTCGAAGAGGCTCCCATCGTAAGGCTGGCCAACACCATCATCAGCAGAGCCTATCAGCGGGGAGCCAGCGATATCCATGTCGAGCCGGAAGAGGAGTATATAAGGATTCGTTATCGTATCGACGGTGTACTGCGGGAGGAGATGAAAGCTCCCAAATCATCCCAGCGGGCATTGGTTTCCCGCTTTAAAATAATAGCCGATCTGGACATCACCGAACACCGGGTCCCCCAGGATGGCAAGATTCAAATGTCTGTCAAGGGCTATAAGATCGATATGAGGGTTTCGACTCTGCCCACTGTTCACGGAGAAAAGGTGGTGATTAGGATTTTGACCAGGGATTCCGAGCTTTTGGACCTGGAAAATCTGGGGTTTTCCAAAGATAATCTGGAGGTATTAAAAAAGCTGATAAAAAAACCCCATGGAATTCTACTGTTGACCGGACCCACCGGCAGCGGTAAAAGTACCACACTTTTTGCCTCGATTAACGAGATCAATGAGGACTCGCTGAACGTAGTAACCATCGAGGATCCGGTGGAATATCAGCTGGAAGGTGTCTATCAGGTCCAGGCCCGGCCTAAAGCAGGACTTACCTTCGCCCGCACCCTGAGATCAATTCTAAGACAGGATCCGGACATTATAATGATAGGAGAGATGAGAGATTCGGAGACGGCGGAGATAGCGGTGAGAGCTGCGTTAACCGGGCACCTGGTATTCAGCACACTTCACACCAATGACGCGATAAGTTCGGTGACTAGATTGGTCGATATGGGTCTACCCTCATATTTAGTTTCTTCCTCGGTGATCGGGGTGGTGGCCCAGCGGCTGGTGAGAAGATTGTGTCCTGACTGCCGGCGCGAAGCTGAACTTACCGGCGAAGATAAGGCTTTTCTGGCTCCAGAAACGGTTGAACAGGCTTTCACCTCAGATGGCTGTAAAAAGTGCGGCGATACCGGTTACAGCGGCAGACTGGCTCTGCAGGAGATACTGATAATGGACTCAGAGATCAAGGAATTAATTTCCGGCCAGGCTGATGAGGAGAAGCTGAAGAGAAAGGCTCTTTCTCAGGGGATGACAACGCTTAAAGAGGATGGGGTTGGTAAACTCAGGGAGGGACTGACCGATGTAGACGAGCTCAAGCGCATTATTTTTTAAACTATGAATCCGAAAGATGATTGGTGAGGACAGGCAGGGGCAGGTCAAAAATCGATTTAAGTTTAAAAATATCCCAAAAAAGGAGGGGAGAGCAAGACCAGAAAAGTGAGCAGGCGAGTAAAGAGAAGCGTAAATCAAAAATATTTGAGGAGGATGAAAAATGAATAGACTTACAAAAGTATTTAGAAACCAGGGCGGTTTTACACTGATTGAACTATTGATAGTTATAGGCATAATTGGAATTCTGGTAGCGATTATTCTTCCCAACTTCGGTGATCTTTTTGCACGAGCTGATGAAAGCGCTGCCCGGGCAGATATGAATGCCCTGCGGGCTGAAATATATGCTTTGCGAGCTGAACTGGGAAGCTGGAGTGCAGTAGAAGAAAATGAAGAAGTAGATGCATTTGATACCATAGGAGATAAAGGATATGAAGAGTTCTTTGCTGATTGGAGTGAACTTGATGATGGTGAATTTACTTTTAGATTGCAATATGGTACTGAAACAGAAGACTCCATTTGGCTGACAGAGGATGGAATTTTTGATGAGGATCCAGCATAGTTATTAAACCCATAAATATGCCGGCAGTTAAGGCATAAAAGCTGCAGAGCAGCGCTGTTGTAAAGGCAGATCTTATTCAGACCTCTGGTCTGGCTGGAGCCAGCAGTTTCGAAAAGATTTTGAGAAGCTGCTGGAGCTGGCTTTGTTTTTTCCCTCACTGAGACCGGTGATTAATATAAAACGGAGGGGGCTGGAAAATAAAATGGGAGATTGCAGCCCCATCCGGATTATATTAAAAACTTACAGGCTGAAAAAGTAGGAGGTGGAATCATATGTCCCCTGAATACACCTACAGAGCTAGAAGCAGCAGCGGTGATATTGTAGACGGAGTCGTAAATGCGGACAGTCAAAAAGAAGCAGCTCATATTTTGCACGAACAGGAACTATTTATAACCTCTCTCGATCAAAAACAGGATACTAAAGAAGGCGGATTCAGCCTCAATATGGATCTAAGCAGCATATCCCCCTTCGGCAAAGGTTTTAAAACATCTGACCTGGCTCATTTTTCCCGGCAGTTTTCTGTGCTGGTGGCGGCCGGAATACCTCTGGTTCAATCGCTGGAAATTATGCGTCAGCAGACCGAAAAGGAAAATGTCAGAGAATTGCTCACCGAGGTGCGCCAGTCGGTGGAAGCAGGTACTTCCTTCTCCGAGGCACTGGCCGAACATCCGAATTATTTCCCCAACCTTTTCGTCCAGCTGGTGCGGGTGGGAGAAACCGGCGGAGTTTTAGATGAAGTTTTAAAAGAACTTTCAGCCTATTATCAGCGCCGGGATGTTATAGCCAAAGAGGTAAGAGGAGCTCTTTATTATCCGGCTTCGATACTGCTGGTAGCCACAGCTGTTGTAGTTATCATGCTGACCTTTGTAGTCCCCACCATAACAGATATGCTGGTGAGTCTGGGTGGAGATCTGCCCATTACCACCCGCATAATGATAGGTACCAGCAGTTTTTTGAGCTCATTCTGGTGGCTTATCCTGGGAGGACTGGCGGCTTTGTTTTTGATCTCCAGGTATTATTTTAATACCGTTTCGGGCAGGTTAAGGCGCGATAAAGTTTTGTTAAAACTGCCGGTGGCCGGAAGTTTGATCAGAAAAGTTCAAATTTCCCGTTTTGCCAGCACTTTATCGCTGATGCTTTCCAGCGGAGTTAATTTGCTCAATGCTCTGCCGGCCATGGAAAACGTCATAGAAAATCAGGTTCTCAAAGATGTACTGGAAGAGGCCCGTTCGCGGGTCAGAGAGGGATCTGACCTTTCCCGTCCTCTGAAAAAAAGCGGTGAATTTCCACCGATTGTAATCCAGATGCTGCAGGTAGGAGAACAGACCGGAAGCATGGAGGAGATGCTGGATAGACTGGCTGAATACTACGAACTGGAAGTGGAAAAAGCGATCGAAGGTGGTATTTCTCTGATAGAACCGATCATAATAGTGATGATGGGAATTGTAGTTGGCGGCATTGTGGCTTCGATCATTCTGCCCCTCTTCGATATTTACACTCAGTTTTAAAAAGACAGAAGATAAAATATTTTTGAAAAATAAAAAAATAAATCTGACCTAAAATAAATTGGCCGCAAGTTCATAAAGCGGCAGCCGGGAGCTGGTAATAATGGGATTAAATCCGTTTAAAAAAATAAGAGGTGAAAAACTTACCGCCATCGATTTCGGCCATCACAGCATCAAATCTGTCCAGGGACGAAGCCGCGGAGGTGAGGTTAAAATACTGGGCGGAGTGGAAAAAAGGCTGCCGGAGGCTGCTATAAATCAGGGCAGGATTGAAGATGTATCTCAGGTGGCCGAAACTCTTGAGGAGCTCTTCCGGGAGCTTCCTTCCTCGCCGGGCAAAATAATATTCTCTCCGGTCTGCGGCAGAGAATATATCCGCCGGATTGATCTGCCGGATATGCCGGAAGATGAGCTGAAGGATGCAGTCGGCTGGGAGATAGAGAAATATCTGGATCAACCCCCCGAGACCACCGCCTATGACTATATAAAATTGAGCAAAAATGGCAGCGGACAGGTACTGCTGCTGGTTGTACTCGATCGCAGTGAGCTGAAAAAATACGAGCAGGTTTTCCAGAAAATTTCCTATCCTCCTCAGACTGCCAATATTCAGGATCTGGCCCTGGCTTCTCTGGTGGCCTATCAGGGAGAATGTGAAAATGACTTCATGATATTGAATATGGGTTCGCAGAAAACAAGAATAGTAATTGCCCGCAGTGACAATTTCTTTTTGAGCAGGACAGTGGAGCTGGGCGGCCAGGATTTTACCGAAGTACTGAAAAAAACCGGGCTGAGCGGCGAAGAGGCTGAACGGGAAAAAAGAACCAGAGAGCTTATTATGAATGTGGACGAAGTAGAGCCCGAGGAAATTGATATAGATCTTAGCTTTACAGAAGTGGATGACAAAGGCAGAGAGTTGATCCCGCTGGCTGACGAGCTGGTGGCGGAAGTGAGCAGATCGCTCGATTTTTACAGCAGCCGACATGCGGGTGAATCGCTGGAAAAAATATTTTATACCGGCGGCGGTTTTGCTCTCAAAGGCCTGGGCGATTATCTGAACGATAATGTAAAACCACCTGTTCAGGCTCTGCCATCCTTTGCCAGGTTTAAAGGTAATCCGCCCTCTGAAGCTGGCTCGGGCAGCAGCATGGCAGCAGCAGCAGGACTTTTGGTTAGTGAGGTGATGCATAATGAGGGTTAATCTATTCGATGAAAAGAAGGTCCGGCGCAAAATTAGATGGTCCAGGATCTTAACCGCGGTGCTGGTTATAGCATTTGTAATCACACCCGCAGCGCATTTTTATTCCAATCATCAGGAGCTTGCAAGTCTTAGAAATAGAAGTCAGAGCCTGGCAGTTCAGCTCGATACACTGCGGGTAGAAGAGGAAACCTATTTTGAGCTTCGCGAAGAAATAAGTGAATTTGAAATGCCTGAAGAAATAATCATTTCCCGGTACAGGCTGCGCGGTCCCATGCAGGAATTCGGCGAAATAATGCCCGAAGAGCTGACACTTACCCGCATGGATTACAGCGATGGGGACATGATGCTGGAAGGATTTGCCAGCGAGATAGAGATGATTTTAGAACTGGCCGAAAATATTCACAAATCTGAAATTCTGGGACTGGAATCGCTGAGTCATTTTCGCAGAGGGGATTACGTTGAATTTACAATGGCTCTCCATTTTGATACCAGAGAGGAGCTTTCCCGATGAGGAACTTAAATAGAAGAGAGAAAATTTTATTAATAGTTATTGTTTTTCTGGCGGTGACAGCCGGTTATTACTATCTTGTCTATCAGCCGATGGAAGAAGAAAAAGAGATGCTGGCTCAGGAAATTACCATACTCAACAGCAGTATTGCCAGTTCTCTGGATAGAATAGTACAAATACCCGAGCTGGAGGAAAAACTGGCAGATCTGCACCGGGAAAGAGAAACTGTCCTGGAGATGGGTTATCGCGATTCCGAAGAGGTTTTGGCCCGATTGAATTCTTTTTCGAGTCAGTCAGAGATGACACTTGACGGTTATCAGCTGGGCAGTGCCAGTGATGGTTATCCCTTTAATTTGAGCGGAAGAGGAAATTATATTCCTGTACTGAAATTTATTTGGTTGATAGATGACTGGGATTATCGGCTTGAGATGGAAGATTTCACCCTGACTGCAGAGGGCGAGAACGGAGAATTGCTGGCCGACTTCGATTTTTTCTTTCATCAGCATGAAGATATTAGAAAGTATCTGGATTAATTTTGATAGACCAGAGGGAGGAGGGAGGAAGATGAGAATAACGGGATTTACTTCAATTTTGCTGATATTAATTTTAATCTTTGCTTTCCAGCTGGCAGTATCTGCTTCTTCGTATGAAAATGAGGAGTATGAAGTTATTATAGAAGAAACGCTTAAAGAGGCGGAGGCTGAAGAAGAATTTGATGGAGAAGAGTTCGAATTGAATGGAGAATTGGAGCTTTTGCGTGATCCTTTCGCCTATTATGGCAGAATAGAGGCAGAGGATATAATTGAAGAAGAAGAGGAGGAGGCCGAAGTTTTTCAGCCGGCCGCAGCTGTCTCAAAGCCTTCATTTACCATCACCGGAGTATTGCAGCGTGAGGGAATGATGGTGGCTCTGGTAAGAAAAGGATCGTCAGTGGAAATGATCAGATCGGGGGAGGCGATAGACGGCTATAGACTGGTCGGCTGGCAGGACAGGGAAGCTATTTTTGAAAAACAGGGTCAGCGTTTTAATCTGTCGCCGCAATAAAGATA
Source organism: Halarsenatibacter silvermanii (assembly GCF_900103135.1). Classification (NCBI taxonomy): domain Bacteria; kingdom Bacillati; phylum Bacillota; class Clostridia; order Halanaerobiales; family Halarsenatibacteraceae; genus Halarsenatibacter; species Halarsenatibacter silvermanii. The sequence continues at coordinate 19,829 of NZ_FNGO01000006.1, forward strand.
AACCAGAATAGGAGGAATTAATATGCTTATTATAGAAAAGGGGGGGCTGACACCATGAGACATTTTATCAGAGAAAGCAGGCTGAATAAAATTTTAACCGGTCTTTTGATCGCCGCTTTCATCCTGACAACAGTGATGCCGGCAGCTGCTTCACCCGGCAATATAGATTTAGAATATCGCAGCACTGAAATTCAGGATGTGATCAGATCGCTGGCCTTTGTAGCGGGCGAAAATATCGTTGTTGACGATTCAGTTCAGGGAGAGGTCACCGTTCAGCTGACAGGGATGACATTTGAAAGAGCGTTGGATCATCTATTGAGAATTAAAAACCTGGAAAAACACAGAGAAGATGACGTTTTGATAGTCGCAACCAGCGAACGAATAGATGAACTTTATCGCGAACTGGAAAGAGGTCTGGTGTCTCTGGATTATCTGGGAGCTGATAAAGCAGCAGAAATAATTAGAGAGCTCCAGCCGGGGATAGATGTTCAGGTTTTGACCGGACAGAATCGGCTGATCCTGAGAGGTTTTGCCCATCAGATGAAGGAAACTGCTGATTTGCTGGCTGATATCGATCAGCCCGAAGAGCGCGAACAGGAAGTTGTAGAGGTTCATCGTCAGAGCCCGGAAAATGTTGCCGAAGAACTGCGCGAGCTTTTTCCCGGCTTAACCGTCCGTCCCAGACCGGGAACCGGGGATGTAATTATCCACGGCCGGCCCGATACAGTCCTTCAGGCAGTTAATCTGGTCGAGTTTTTGGATGTTCCCGATAGGGATATCGAAGAAATTTACCGTCCAAAAAGAGTCAAAGCCGATCAGCTTTACAGCCATATAACCGGTCTCTATCCCGAAGAAGCACTGGAAATAAATATGCGTGAAAATGTAATCTTTTTACACGGCAGCCCCGCTGTCGTAAATGGTGCGCTGGAGATGCTGGAAAAACTGGACGAGGCAGAATTTATCGAGAGCAGCCTGGCCTTTCAGGCCGATTATATCGATGTAGAAGATCTGGTGGAAATTTTCGCAGAGCTCGATCCCGATCTCAGAGTATCCAGCAGCCAGGGCGGACGCAGGATTGTATTGAGAGGTGAAGAAAATTCGGTACAGCTGGCAGAGGAGCTGATTAATTCTCTGGATGTACCCCGCAGGCAGGTAATGCTTGAGGTGCGCATCGAAGAGGTATCTCACACCCTGCTCAAAGAAAGAGGCATAGATCCAGATGAAGTCGGCAATTTTACAACATTCGGCGTCGATTACGACGATGATTATCTGCCGCGAAGATTCGATATGGAAATACCGGCCGATTTTTATAAGCTTCTGGATGAAACAGATTCCTCGCAAACTCTGGCCCATCCCCGCTTGATGACGCTTGACGGTGAAGAGGCCAGCCTGGTCATAGCGGATTTAATCCCCTATGAAGTGATAGAATACGATGGAGATAGAGAAATAAGCAGCATCGATTTTGAAGAAAAAGAAGTAGGTATCACCATGGAATTTGTACCCACCATAACCCGTGATGACACGATTACCCTGGATATCAGGCCGGAAGTCAGCACCCTTATACAGGAAGGTCCTGAGCTGACCCCACCTCAGGTTAGATCCCGGGAGTTTCACAATATAGTAAACCTCAGAGATGGCCAGACCTTTGCTGTGGGAGGTTTGATCCACGAGGAAATACAGGAATTGAGCAGGAAGTTTCCTGTGCTGGGAGATCTGCCGGTGCTGGGCACAATCTTTTCCTATGAACGGGAAAGAGACGTCAAAACAGAGATCATAATATTCATAACACCCAGAATTATCGATCTGGATGAAGGTCTACCCGATCATTTGAGTGAATTGGGAGCACCGAAGTTGAGGGATTATGATGAAAGAGGCTATAGAATAGAAGAGGACAGTATGTTTCGAGAGGAGATTGAAGAAAGAAAGTCGGAGGAAGCTCTAGAAGAAATTATACCCGCCGAGGAAATTAAAGCTGATGAGGAAATAAAAGAAGAACCTAAAGCCGAACGGGATGAGAAAAGAAAGCCCTTGAGTGAAAGAATAGATCGGGTACTGGAAGAACAGCTCGAAAAATATCGTACTCCGGATGAAGATGATGAAGCTGACATGAAAGATGAAGAAAAAGAAGATCAGGATGAGATTGTAGATGAAATTATGGATGCCAAAACTGAAGAAGAAATGGACCTTGATGAGGAAGAGATGGAAATTATAACAGAAAATCTGATGGATGAAGATCGCGACAGAAAAGAATTAAAAGAAGATGATATTACCAGGGAAAGACTGCAGAAAATAATTTTCCGTTCCCGTTTAAATCGAAGGACGGACTGGCCTGAAGAGGTGGAGTATACCTTCCTCTCTGATGAATTTATAAGACAGAATGATCTGCAGGAAATGTTCGGAATGGAAAGCGATCTGGAGTATACCCGTGAAAGCCAGCGCGGCGATCTGCTTTACACCGTTACCCTGCCGGGTGAGATGGTTTACCGGCTGGGAGATAATGAGACGCTGGGAGAACTGGCCGACAGAAGCGGGATTTCCGCAGAGACCATTCTGGCAGCCTCGGGTATGACAGCTGATGAGGTAAGCGGCGGAGATCTGGTAGTTATTCCCTGGCCCAAACTGAAGTAATTGGTCTAAAAAGGTGCCCCTGACAATTTGTAATTGGCTGATAAAATAAAGATTTTGATCCGGGGCACTATTTTTTTCTAAGATAACCGGGACAGTATAATATAATTAAATTACTCCCCTAAAAAGGAGTGTTAGAAAAGGTTTTCATTAGGTCGTACAGGAGGGGACTTAACATGTTTCGGAATAATGAAAAGGGTATAGCCTTGATAATGGTTTTGATAATGCTGGCGGTGGTGGGTGTTCTGGCTGCCATGCTTTTAAGCAGTGCCAGAACTCATTCAAATATAGCAATGCACGAGGAGAACATGTCGAAAGCTTTTCATTCGGCTGAGGCTGGCGTGGAGTTTGTGAAGGCTAATATATCTGATGTTGTGGTTGCTGCTAATGAAATAAATGATGTTAACGACGGAGATTATTACCTGGCATTTGACGGTGACGAAATTGTTTTTGATTATATTAATAGTGGAGAAGGTCATGTTAGTGATGAGGAAGATAAGTGGCGGAGAAGCGATATATTTGCTCTGTTAGAAGATATTAATGATATTGACGACTTTGATATTGACTTTAAAATAGAAGTTTTAGACAATGATGGGGATATTAAATTACTTTCTACAGGCAGATATTTTACAGGTGACAATAATAATTATTATAAAGAAGAGATAGAATTTGAATTGGCTTACGCTGCCGGCGCTGGAAGCGGAGGGTTTTTAGGGATTACAGGAAATGATGAAGTTTATCTGATAGGTCCAGATACTGATTGGAAAAATTTTGGTGATGAGACTCCTATACTAGAAGAAGGAAAATTTCAAGGAAATATATATGGAGGAGCCTGGGATGGTAATAATTTGTTATTAGCTGGTGATGTGGCCGGGGGTAATAATATATTTTTTAATGATGCCTTGACAAAAGATGCCTGGGAAGCAGAGCATTTCAAAAGCGACGGTGCAAATCATATAAAAGATATAATTTATTGTGAAGACAGCGAAAGATTTTATAATATAAATCACAATGGTCGCATTCATGAAGCATATTTTGATGGTACAGAATGGCAGAATAATGTTTTGCACAATGAACCGGGATTAAATCTTGGTAATGTTAGATCAACACTTGGTCAGGATAAGTTAGTATTTGTTGAACGAGGTGGCGGGGGTACAAATACTGTATACACTTATGATATAAATAATGATGAATTTCATGAATTTAATCCTTCTTATTTTGAAGATGCAAATGATGTTGCCTATGGTAAAGATGATAAAATAGACAGGTTTGTCGCTGTTGGATATGAAGGGAAAACGGGCGAAATATATTACTCAGATAATGGTGAAGATTGGCATCTAGCTACTGATACGGGATGGGGTTGGGAAATTGAAGCAGTTACCTGGACAGGAAAAAGATTTGTAGCTGTAGGTCATTCAGGTCATATAGCTACTTCTACCGATGGAAAAGTCTGGGATGAATCTGAAAGAGTTACCGTGCCATATACTAGAAAATTGACAAATGTAACTGGAGATGGAGATTTTGTTATCGCCTCTTCTCAGGATCCTTATTATGAAGGTGTAGGTACAATTAATGTTTCATTTGATGGCGGAATCAATTGGGATGGTTATGATGGCAGCGTATATGGTGATATTCCTGATTTTAAAGATATTATTAGCGTAGGAAAAGGAAGTGGGAGCCCGGAACCATATCTTAGTTCCTGGAAGCAATTATAAATTAAAGGAGGCCATTTAGATGAGATATTTGCATAATCAAGAAGGCTTTTCTCTTATAGAAATATTGGTCGCCCTCACTCTGGGAGCGTTGCTGGTCATGGCCTTTTCCGGTGCTTTTTCAGTCGGCTTCCAAACTGAAGCGAGAATGGATGATAGATTGGAGACCAGGCGTGTTATTGATAATGTCATTGAAGAATTAAGAAATGAGGATCTGAGTGGTGTGATAGATGCTGCTTCGCTAAAAAGTAAATTGGTAGATGATTATAATATTGATCAAGAAACATTAAACGTAACAGAAGTAGATAATAATTTATACTATATCAAAATTGAAATTGAAAACTACAGCACAGAAGCCCTGGTGGCGGCGGGTAATTAAGGGAGAAGTTGAGGGCAAAATAGAGTATTAATCTTTGGAAGCAGGTGAACAATATGGACAAATTAAAGTATTTCTCAAAAAATCAAAGCGGTTTAACCCTGATAGAGCTCATCATATCCATTGCCATAATGGGGGTTGTAATAGCCCTGGCTTCTACGATGATTATACAGGCTTTTAATTTGGCCCCTGTGGGGTCGCGCAGGATGAGCGCGGGACAGCTGGCGGAAATGCATATTACCGAGATATCTCGCTATATCAGGAATGCAAGAGTAAATGATAAAATCTCAATTTCGGTGGCGGTGGATAATGTATATGACGGAGAAGTTACAATCGGCAGTGATAATGAAGATTATTCTGAAGAAAACTTTGGACAGCCTTCTAAACTCGAACTAACTTTTTATGATCAAAATAATGAAACTATAACTTTTTATGACATCACCGGCTTTAAAATGGAATATAAAGATAATGATAATAATGGCAGATACAGTTACGAAATTGAGCTGACAAAAGAGGTCGATAATGAAGCGGCAGCGGTGAAGGCTATAATCTCACCGCGCAATCAGTAGAGACAGCAAAATTGATCAGCAGAGCCAGTTAAAAATTTGCCCAAAAAATTGAGAATAAAGGACGAAACTTCTTCAGCGCCGGCAGCAGGACCATTTAAAGCTGGCGCTTCTATAAATAATTAGAGAATCTAATAAGAAACATAATATAAAAAATAAAATCAAACTTGAAATTTTTATCTTGTATGGTAATTTAATAAACAAGATTAATGAACTTTGTTAATAAATATCATTGCGCATCGATTCAAAGGCAGGCCAAATATCATTTAGGGGGTCAAAAAAAATGAAAGATGGAACTTCCTATCGAGTTTTTTTCAAAGCCAGGCATTTTATAATGATAACTTCTCTGACAGTTTTGTTGCTCTCTGTAAGTCTAATTTTTTCCACTACAGCATTGCAGGCTGATGAAGTGGCCGATGAAGAGTTTGTCGGGCTTTCCTTTCAGCAAACCAGTAATAGAGGAAATTCTCGTTTCTATGAAAACGACATTTATGGCGGTTTAAAATATTTATATTTCGATAGTGATGTTAATATATTATCTGAAGGGTCAAATAATGACTTTGAATATGAAGACGATCTTTACTATGATTCCAGCCCGGGATTTTTCGTAGGGGCCAGGAATAGAGTCTCACCGCAGTTGACTTTATCAGCCGAATACAGTCGCTTTACTTTTTCCGACGATGTGGATTTTGAACTTGATAATAATGATGATGGTAATAAAGAGATTGATATGACATTCAATACCATAGGAGCTGATGCTGAGATCGACCTGGTAGGTGATGAAGCTACCAGATTCAAGTTTTTGGCCGGAGTTTCCTATCACTTCGGTGATCTGGAAGTAGATATTTCTTCTGATGAAGATGATTTAGATGGAGTAGATTCAGAGGTTGACCTGAACAGTGATTTTGGCTACAATCTTGGTTTTGCTCTTGAGCAGGAATTGAGCGAAAAAATGACTTTTCATAGCAATGTGAGATATCGATTTCTGGACCTGGATATCGACGAGGTTGAAGAAGAAATAGATGGCGAAGATAGAAGTATGTTTAACGAACATGAATACGATATGGACGCTATCGAATTCAGCGCGGGAATTTCTTATAAGTTTTAACCGGAATAAAATTATATAGGTTCTTTAAATTTTATGGTTCGAGGGGGCTTGTATCGTGAAAAAGAGCAGCTTAATCATTTTGTTGTTAATTACGGCTTTGACTCTGACTTCCTGTTATGAAACGGGAGTAAAGATGGATTTTGATTCAGATGGTGAAATGGATTTAAAAATCAATGTTGAAGGAGATGAGGATATAGCAAGCGATGATGTAAATATGGTTTACTGGCAGCTGTTAACTGCTTTTCCAGAAATAGATATTAATTATCACAGCTATAAAGAAGACAGAGATTTGAAATTTGAAAGATTGAAATCAATCTCACATGAAAAAATAGACCATATTACTTTTGAGAAGAAAAATGGGAGATATGAATTTGAAATGGAACTACCACCTATATATTCTGAACTGGATGAATCAGATGATCTGTTTCTAAATGTAATTGTTACTCTGCCGGGAGAAATAGATACGGCTAACACCATTAATGTTGAGGGGAATCAGTCTGAATGGGATTTAAGAATAAGAGATATTCATCAGAGTATAAAGCTGGAAGCTGTAACGGAATGAATTTTGAAAACATGGGTTTTGCTTTTTTTTTGCTGTTTTCGCTGATTGTTTTTTAAAATCAGCTGTCACCTCTCGAGCAGATAGTAAAAAATTTAGGGAATTTTATATAATCTATATATAATTGTAAAAGATAGAAAAAGCGGACCATCTTGCGTTCAGCTGTTAAATAGCTTTGACAGAAAAAAATGATAACAAAGACGGAAACTTCTTCAGCGCCGGCAGCAGGAATAAAGTTAAACATAAAGAAGAAATAATTATGAGCTTTTAAAAATCGCATTTGAAAAATAGAGAGATAGGGAAAAGGAAGTGATCGATTTGCTGGGGCTTGCTTTAGAAGGAGGAGGAGCCAAGGGTTCTTATCATATCGGGGTTTATCAGGCTCTGCAGGAGCAGGGATTCGAATTCGATGGCGTGGTCGGCACCTCGATCGGGGCTTTAAATGGCGCCATGATAGCCCAGGACGATTTTGATCGGGCTTTAAATCTCTGGGATGAACTGGATCCCGGTGAGCTTCTCAACATCGAGGGAGAAAAGCTGGAGGAGATCTACGGGATGGAATTTGACCGCGATAACGTCGCCTATCTGCTGGGCAGAATGAAGGAGATCATTAAAAACCGCGGCCTGGAAACCGAACCTATCAAAGATCTCATCGAGAAGAATATCGAGGAGGATAAGCTCAGGAGCAGAGATATCGATTTTGGACTTATCACCATCTCCCTGAGCGATATGGAGCCCAGAGAGCTGTTTTTGGAGAATATTCCCGAAGGCAAGCTGGCGGAGTACCTGCTGGCCAGTTCCTATCTGCCGGCCTTCCGCCTGGAAAAACTGGGAGAGGAATATTTTCTGGACGGTGGCTTTTACGATAATCTGCCGATCAATATGCTGATCGAGCGGGGATATGATAAAATCATCGCCGTCAGGACCTTAAGCCGGGGCAGAATCAGACCGGTCAAAGCTGAAGGGGTGGAGATCACCTATATAGAGCCGGATGAAGATCTCGGCCGGGTGTTAGAATTCACTCCCGAGCGCATATCATACAACAAAAAACTCGGATATTTCGATGCTCTGAGAGAATTTAATGATCTCGAGGGAAGGAAATATTATCTGGAGGCGGAAAGTAATAATGCGGGCGAAGAATTAACAGATGACTCGTTTTTGGAGCTTTTTATGAAGATTCCCGAAGAGGATGTGAGAGAAGCCGCCGAATTTGCCGGGTGTGAGGAAAAGCACTGGCGGCGCACGCTATTTGAGGAGTTGATTCCGCTTTTGACCGACGAGCTCGAGATAGAAGAAAAGGCCGATTATCGCAGGATAGCGATTCTCTCCCTGGAGGAGCTGGCCCGGGAGCTGAAGATCGAGAGATTTGAAGTTTACAGCATTTTTGAGTTCTGGGAGTTGATCGCGGAAAATTATGAGCCAGGACTGGCCGGAAGCCGCAGGAAACTTCCGGAGATCATCCGCAAAAGCGATTTTTTGGCATCGCGGCTGAGAAAAAATCCCGGTCTGAAGCTCACCGCTATTCTCTTTGCCAGCCTGCTGAAAAGAGAGAACTTTTCTCCTGCTGGGAAGCAATGAGAATGGATAAAATGATAGTTAATTTACATTCAGGCGGCCTGATCTGTGATATTATAAATTGGGCTTCTGTTCATAGGTAAATCTGAGTCAAGCAAGTTCCACCATTGCAAAAGTTATCCCTGATTCGGCGATTTTTCTATGAGCTAAAGTCATCCTGATGTCAGCTTTTGATATTATTTTTTATTTAGAGGAGGTCAGTTAATGACACTCGAGTACATTCGCAAGCGAGATGGAACCGAAGTGCCTTTCGATGCCAGCAAGATCAAGGCTGCCGTCAACGCAGCCAGCGAGGCCGTGAACGGAGATGAAGACATAGGCGAGGAGATCACCAGAGAGGTGGTTTCCTATCTGAAGATTTTTTATGAGGACAGCAACAGCATGCCTGACGTGGAGAAAATTCAGGACCTGGTCGAGAAAGTTCTGATCGAGAAGGGCTATTCTGAAGTGGCCAAGGCCTATATTCTTTACAGAGAACAGCAAAAAAAGCTCAGAGATACCCAGCAGCTTTTTGATGATGCCATAGAATCGATGAACAATTATCTCGATAAAGAGGACTGGAAGGTCAATGAGAACAGCAATATGGGTTATTCGCTGCAGGGGCTTAACAATTTTATCTCCTCGGAGATCACAGCCCAGTACTGGCTCAAGGAGATTTACAGCGAGGGGGTAAGAAAACATCACGCCTCCGGCGATTTTCACATTCACGATCTGGGCAATTTGAGCGTTTACTGCTGCGGCTGGGACCTGCAGGATCTGCTGCTGACCGGCTTTAGAGGGGTCGAGAGCAAAATTGAAAGCGCCCCACCCAAACACTTCAAGGTGGCTTTAGGTCAGGTCATAAACTTCTTTTATACACTGCAGGGTGAAGCCGCCGGAGCGCAGGCCTTTTCCAATTTCGATACCTATTTAGCTCCCTTCATTTATTATGATGATTTAAGCTACGAAGAGGTAAAACAGGCCATGCAGGAGTTTCTCTATAACATAAATGTACCGACCAGGGTGGGATTTCAAACGCCCTTCACCAACGTGACGATGGATCTCAAAGTGCCCGAATTTCTGGCCGACGAGCCGGTCATAATCGGTGGCGAGCCCCAGGATAAAACTTACGGAGAATTCCAGGAAGAGATGGATATGTTCAACCGGGCCTTCGCCGAGCTGATGCTCGCCGGCGATGCCAAAGGCCGCATGTTCTCCTTTCCCATCCCCACCTATAATATCACCGAGGATTTTGAATGGGATAATCCCGTGCTCGATCCGATCTGGGAGATGACCGCAAAATACGGCATCCCTTATTTCTCCAACTTCGTGAGTTCTGATATGGATCCCGAGGATGCCCGCTCGATGTGCTGCCGGCTTAGGCTCGACAATCGCGAGCTGCGCAAGCGCGGCGGCGGTCTTTTCGGTGCCAATCCCATGACCGGATCGATCGGAGTGGTAACGCTTAACATGCCCAGGATAGGATATCTGGCCGGCGATGAAGATGATTATCGCAGCAGGGTTTTAGATCTTATGGATAAAGCTCAAAAGAGCCTGGAGACCAAACGCCGGGTGCTGGAAAATCTGGCCGAGAACGGTCTTTATCCCTATTCGAAATTTTATCTGCGCAGCGTCAAAAAGCGTTACGATCAGTACTGGAAAAATCACTTCAACACCATCGGCATAAACGGCATGAACGAGTCGCTGAAAAACTTTATGGGAGCCAGCATAGCTGATAAAGAGGGCAGAGAGTTTGCCCTGGATATCATGAAGATGATGAAAGAAAGGCTGGCCGATTACCAGGAGGAGACCGGCAATCTTTATAATTTAGAGGCCACTCCCGCTGAGGGTACCGCCTACCGTCTGGCCCGGCTGGATAGAGAACAGTTCGGCGATGAAATTATCTGCGCCAACCAGGAGAGGGTCTTAAAAGAGGATGCCGATCCTTATTACACCAATTCGACCCATCTGCCCGTCGATGAAACCAAAGATATATTCTCCGCCCTGGAAAAGCAGGATCAGCTGCAGTCGGTATACACCGGCGGCACCGTATTTCACGGCTTTTTGGGCGAGAAGATGCCTGATATTGAGGCGACCAAGAAGCTCGTGCGCAGGATAGCACATAATTTCGAGCTGCCCTATTACACTATCACTCCCACCTTCAGCATCTGCCCGGTTCACGGTTATATCTCAGGGGAACATCAATATTGTCCTATTTGTGCCCGCGAGAAAGCAGAAGAAGCTGATGCTGAAGATGCCGAAGAGGCTGAAAAGGAAAAAGAAAAGATCAGCAGCTGATCGATCAGCTCCGTCAGCCGATACAGTTTTTGCTGAGATATTCGGCTGCCGATCGTGAAAGGATGTGATAGTCATGAAGATAGCCGGACTTTTGCCGACCAGTCTGCAGGATTATCCGGGCCAGATAGCCGCCGTCGTCTTCACCAGCGGCTGCAATTTCAGCTGTCCTTACTGTCATAATCCTGAGCTGGTCTCCGGCGGAGACGGCAATTTTTATGATGAGGAATATGTAATATCTATGCTGGCGGATAGAAAAAATTATCTGGATGGGGTCGTTATCACCGGAGGCGAGCCGACGCTGCAGGATGAACTGGTCGAATTTTTAAGCAGGCTCAAGGAGGAAAATCATCTGATCAAGCTCGATACCAACGGTTCCCGGCCGCAGGTGCTGGCAAAACTTCTCCAGGAGGAACTCATCGATTATGTGGCCTGGGATTATAAACTGCCGGCCGGACGCTACGATGAACTGACAGAAGTCGAGAATATAAAAAGTCGGCTGGAAAAAACCGCGGGGCTGCTGGCCGAAAGCAGCATAGAAGTCGAGATAAGAACGACGGTCGTGCCCGAGCTTATGTCCGGCGAAGATATCGCAAAGATCACCCGGGAGCTGGCCCGGTTTAACAACCGGGAAGAGGAGTTCCCTGACAGCTATTTTCTGCAGGAATTTCGCGGCAAAAAGGTGCTAAATCCTCAATACAGCGAATATACGCCCTTTACCAGAGAAAAAATGCAGGAATTTCTGGAGAAAGCAAGAATAAATCTTAATAGAGAAGCAGTTGAGCTCAGGGAAAATTATTGAGCTCAAAAAGTTTTATAATGAGTACTGTCCGGAAAGGAGGTTTTTGCATGGCGCAAAAGAAACAGGAGTGCGAGGTTTATTCCCGCGTTGTCGGTTATCTTAGCCCTGTCAGTCAGTGGAATCGGGGCAAAAAAGAGGAATTCTCCGACCGGGAAACTTATCAGACCCCGGAGAGCGAATCCGCTTAAAAACCGGCTGAAACAATTCAATCATTTTTCCCTTCTGGGCTGGAATCGCATTTATTCAGGGATGAGAGAAGCTGCCTGCTAAATAAAAAGCAGGTTTCCGCACTCTCATCCTTTTATTATTTTTTGTTTTCAGCAGAAAAAAATCGATCAGGCAGGATTTTCAAATTGAGTAAAGAATAATTATTACAAGCATACTAAAGATTATGCACACTAAATATTACCCGATTATAATTCGATAAGAAATATGAGATTGACTGCGAATGGAGGTATAATTTTATGAGCGAACAGAATATAGATGATGACAAAAAGAGAATTGCGGTGCTGGCCGGTGAAAAATATCAGACTCTGGAAGCCTGGTATCCCATCCTGAGATTGAGAGAGGCCGGTCATCTGGTCGATGTGATCGGCAGAGATGAAGGCTGCAGCGTCTGTCCCAGCAAGTGCGGCTATGAGCTTGAGGTCGATTATGCTGCCAGCTCTATCGATCCCGATAATTATGACGGAGTCGTTGTGCCCGGAGGATACGCTCCTGACAAGCTGCGCCGCGATGAAGCAGTTCTCGAACTGGTGAGTTACCTGGACGAAAACGACAGGCTGGTGGCGGCTATCTGTCATGCCGGCTGGGTATTGATATCGGCCGATGTTCTTTCTGAGACCACTGTGACTTCTGTCAGTGCCATCAGAGACGACATCGAAAATGCTGGTGCTGACTGGGTCGATGAAGAGGTCGTGGTCGATGAAAACCTGATCACCTCCCGTCAGCCTGATGATCTGCCGGCCTTTATGCAGGAAATACTCGACTTTCTGGAAGACTGAAAAAAAAGATTCTTATCTTATCAGTTGAAAGCAGCAGAAATTAATGGGAGGAGGATTTTTTTGGACTTAAACGTGGTAGCAGCAGGAGAGGCAGGTCAGGGTCTTCAGACTGTCAATCAGATCATAAGCAAGGCTTTGTTCAGGATGGGTTTTAGCGTATTCAGCAGCAAGGATTATATGTCCCGGATCAGAGGCGGACACAATTTTATGAGGATCAGGATGGCTGATGAGGAGATCAGCTCCCCCAGAGAGGATATAGATGTTCTGATAGCTCTCAACGAGGAGAGTCTGGATATTCACAGCGGCGATGTGAATGAAGGGGGCGTGATTCTCTATGATGGAGAGGCAGATAAAGTCGATCGCTCCGATTTTGAGATTAAAAATATTCCGGCCGGGGAAATCGCCAGCGAGGTAAACCCCCGGGCGGCCAACACGGTTTTTCTGGGTGCGCTCTGGCGGCTTCTGGACCTTGATACCGATTGTTTGCAGGAGGTAATCAAAGAGCGCTTTTCCGACACCGGTGTACAGGAGGATAATCTCAACCTGCTCGAGCGGGGCGGTCAGGAGATAAAACCCGAATTTCAGATCGAGAAACCGCCGGCTGACAGCTCTGATAAGATGATGATCAACGGCAATCAGAGCATCGGGCTGGGAGCGGCCATGGCCGGAGTTCAGTTTTATTCGGCCTACCCGATGACCCCTTCGACGGGTATTTTAAACTATCTGGCCTACCGCCAGCAGGAGCTGGGAATTGCGGTTGAACAGGCTGAGGACGAAATTGCTGCCATAAATATGGCTCTGGGCGCTTCCTATGCCGGGGTGAGAGCGATGACCGGCACCTCAGGCGGCGGGTTTTCACTTATGGCCGAGGGCTACGGTCTGGCCGGCATAATGGAGACGCCGATAGTTATCGCCGAAGTGCAGAGACCGGGTCCTGCCACCGGCCTGCCCACCCGCACCGAACAGGCGGATTTGAGTTTTATAATCAACGCCCATCAGGGCGAATTCCCCCTTATGGTCATAGCCCCCAGGGATCCGGAGGAAGCTTTTTACGAGACGGTCAGAGCCTTCAATCTGGCCGAAAAATATCAGATTCCGGTGGTGCTGCTTTCCGATCAATTTTTGGCCGATTCTCAGCGGGACGTCGAAGAATTCGATCCCGAAAAGGTGGAGATAGAGCGGCATCTGGTCTCCGGATCAAAATGGCCGGAAGACAGGGAATACAAAAGATACGAGATCACCGAAAATGGCATCTCTCCCCGGGCTTATCCCGGTCAGCTTCCCGGCGAGGTGGTGCTGCAGGACAGCGATGAGCACGATGAAAGAGGTTTTATAGTCGAGTCGGCCGAAAAGCGCAAAGAGATGGTCGATAAAAGGATGGAAAAACTCACTCAGCTGAAGCGCAGCGATGTAAAAGAGCCCGATTACTATGGACCGGAACGGCCTGAATATCTGCTCATGGGCTGGGGTTCGACTCACGGTCCGCTCAAAGAAGCACAAAAACGGCTGCTAGCTGAAGATGTAAGCATCGGTCTGCTCTCCTTCAGCGATGTCTGGCCCCTGCCTCAGGCTGAGCTGGAGAAGAATAGATGTTATAACACTGTACTGGTCTCGATTGAAAACAATGCCACCGGGCAGTTTGCCGATCTGGTCAACTCCGAGACAGGACTTACGGTCGACAATCGAGTTTTAAAATATGATGGCAGGCCCTTTACAGGCCAGGAGATTTACCGCCGCTTAAAGAAAGAGGTGATCGTCTGATGGTTGAAAAAGCAGATTTCCAGCCGGATCGCGAAACCGCCTGGTGTCCCGGCTGCGGTAATTTTCCTCTGCGCAAGGCTCTGGCTTCTGCTCTGACCGGTCTCGAAATCGAACCCTCTGAAGTCGCCATGTTCAGCGGCATCGGTCAGGCGGCCAAAATGCCGCATTATATCAGGGTTAACGGGTTTAACGGGCTGCACGGACGGGCCCTGCCTCCGGCTATCGGTTTCAGGCTGGCCAACCCGGAGCTTAAAATAATAGTAGAATCAGGAGACGGTGATACCTATGGAGAGGGCGGCAACCATATTCTCCATAATATCCGCCGCAACCCCGATATAGCTCATTTTGTTCACAACAACCAGATTTACGGGCTGACCAAGGGCCAGGCCTCTCCCACAACCGGCGAGGATATCAAGACCAAAGTTCAGCCGGAGGGCATAACGGCCAGTCCTTTTAATCCGATTGAGTTTGCCGTGGCCATGAATGCCAGCTTTGTGGCCAGAGGTTTTGTGGGCAGCCGCGATCATCTGATCGATCTGATGCAAAAAGCCCTGCAGCATAGCGGTTATGCTCTTGTCGATATACTCCAGCCCTGCGTTACCTTCAATGATGTCAACACCTATCAGTGGTACAGCGAAAGGGTTTATGAGCTGGGATCGGACTATGATGAGACCGACAGAGACAGAGCCTTTGTGAAGGCCAGAGAGTGGGGAGATGACATCCCCATAGGCGTCATCTATCAGCAGGAAAAACCGACATTCAGGGATAATTTTTCTCACCTGCCCGAAGAGATGCAGGTGGAGCCGGAAGCTCCAGAAAACCTTGAGCATCTGCTGGATGAATTCAAATAATTTATATCTCTCTGGATATGATATCATTAAAAAATCAGGAAAGGGGCAATTATCGTGGACGATATCTATCAATTTGCCATCGATTTTGAACAGGAAAACCAGGAATTTTATCGGGAATGTGCCGATAACGCCGAGAATGAACGACTCAAAAATGTCTTCGTTGAGCTTGCTCAGGAGGAAGAAAAACACGAGAAAATCGTGAGAGAGCTGGCCGAAGAAAGAGTCGGGGAAGAAGAGGTCGAATCGGATATAGTTCCCCGGGCCCGGGAAGCTTTTGAAAAGATAGTCGAGGATTTTCAGCAGCAGGGCAGCGAAAACCTGACAGTCGATCAGGTCGACATATATCGGGAAGCTCAGGAACTGGAGCAAAAAAGCAGCAATTTTTATACCGAAAAAGCCGAAGAGACCGACCAGGAGGATGTTCGCGAGGTATTTGAAAAGCTGGCTGCCGAAGAAAAAAAGCACGAGGAAATTCTGGAGAATATTATCGAAATGGTAAATAAGCCCCAGACCTGGCTTGATGATCCCGAGTGGTATCATCTGGACGAATATTAATCGGAAAGCTCATCAACACGGCTGTTTTAGCTGAATGAATACCCGGATCCGGGTCTTCTTAGCTCAAAAGGAGATCCGGATTCAGCTATTTTATTTGAGCGGTTTCCTCTCCTGTGATATAATTGAACCTGCAGAAAACGTCGATATTCTCCAGCATGGTTTTTTACGTCCTTAATTTCTTTTTTATGCATACGGAGGTGGATAAATTGGGCAGGAAGGGTTATTATATTTTGATAGGGCTGGTATTGGTTGCGGTGATGCTTATAATTCTCCCCCAGGAGATGACACTTTTGCGCCGGGACGAAGCCCCGGCCGAAGTGGCTGAAATAGAAAACTCCCCGGAAGAAGAGGCGATAGCTCCCGAAAATATGGTCGATATAGACGAGTTAGAAGAGGAGTTTGAGCTCGATACCGGGGAGCTTGAGGAGAGGATGGAAGCAGTCGAAAAGCAGCTGGTGGCGGCCGAAGAGCGCGATAAAGAAACAGAGATAGAGATCTCCCACCGGGAGACTCTGGAGGTGAGTCCGGAGCTGGCTGAAATAACCATGGCCGTGGAAAATCAGGGCGAGGATATTTCCGAGGTTCACAGCGAAAATGCCGCGCAGCTGAATGAAGCCCGCTCCCTTTTGAGCGATGAGTATGATCTCGAATTTGAAACGCTTGCCTTCCGCATCCGGCAGGACCGGGATGATAATTATATAGTAATAAACCTGATAAAGACAGAGATAACCGAACTCGATAAACTGGGAGAGATAATAGACAGCTCGGTCGAGGCTGGAATAAACCGCATCGACAGTATAGATTATGACCTGGTCGAGAGAGCTGAAGTTCAAAGCCGGGCGACCAGTCAGGCTATCGAGGAGATCAAAGCTAAAGCTGAAGAGATCACCGCCGAATTCGGCGGGGCCGATTATAGATTTTCCCGTATTAAAATCGATGATGGCATAAAAG
The DNA here is from genome assembly GCF_900103135.1 of Halarsenatibacter silvermanii. Taxonomy (NCBI): domain Bacteria; kingdom Bacillati; phylum Bacillota; class Clostridia; order Halanaerobiales; family Halarsenatibacteraceae; genus Halarsenatibacter; species Halarsenatibacter silvermanii. The sequence goes on from NZ_FNGO01000006.1 coordinate 36,548, forward strand.
CCGGCAGCTTCTCTCCTTTTGAATCCGGTCTCAGAGCCGAAACCATGGCCGATGGGACACCTGATATAACCCCGGGAGATATCGAGGTGACCACAGAGATTGAGGCGACGGTAAAATATTGAGCCAGCAATTTCAAACCATACTGAACCGATCTCTCCCGGCCGGAATCCGGCCGGGATTTTTTAGGCTTTTCTGCTTCCATTATCATCCATTGACAGTAATTAATGCTTTCATGGTTAAATGAATAATATTTTTCCAGCCAGATTATTGATTTCCTGTTAATAATTGTATATAATAGAATTAATATTTGCGGGAAAGGAGAAATCAATGGCTAATAATAAAAAATACTGGCTGGGTCTGGCGCTGGTTTCGGGTCTGGGTCCCGTACAGCTGAGCAGGGCTTTAAAAATAGAGGGAGATCCCACCCGGATATGGCGGGCCAGCAGAAAAAAACTCGAATATTTAATCGACAGTACCGAAGCGGTAGATAATCTCATAAAATTGAGAGAAAATCTGGATCTGGAAGAAAAACTGAAAAAAATAAAGGCTAAAAAGGTCGATCTAATAGCCCGCGATGAAGCCGATTATCCCGAAGTTCTTCTGGAGATACACGATCCTCCCCCGCTGCTTTTTGTGCGCGGGAATATTTCTGCCAGCTTTCCCGCGGTGGCGGTGGTGGGCTCCCGTAAATCCACAGGTTATGGCGAGAAAGCAGCCCGGGAGCTGGCCGGGGGGCTGGCTCTGCGCAATATTGTCGTCGTCAGCGGCATGGCCCACGGCATCGACCGCGAGGCTCATCTGGGAGCTTTAAACGAAGGCGGGCGGACCATAGCTGTACTGGGATCGGGACATGATCACTGTTATCCCCGCCAGAATCGCGATATATTCAACCGCATCCCGGGTCAGGGAGCGGTGATATCGGAATTCCCGCCGGATGTCAGCCCTAAAGCCGGCAACTTTCCCCGTCGAAACCGCATAATCAGCGGAATTTCTCAGGGGGTGGTGGTGGTCGAGGCGGCCGAAAAAAGCGGAGCTTTGATAACAGCCAGCCTGGGACTGGATCAAAACAGGGATGTGCTGGCTGTACCGGGAAATATAGACAGAGCATCGAGCAGGGGCTGTAATGATCTGCTCCGCCAGGGTGCCGTGCCCGTAACCTGTCCGGAGGACATTATCAATCATCTGTACAGCGAATTTGCGGGCGACAGCAAATCTGAGGAAGAGGAGTCTGTAATTATACCGCCGGCCTTTTCTCCCCTGGAAAAAAGAATGATCGGTATTTTTAATCGCGAGAGAGAGCTGACTCTGGAAGAACTCATCGCGATCACCGGCAGAGAGGCGGGTGAGCTGAGTTCTCTGCTCGTAAAATTTGAGGTAAAAGGGATAATAACCCGCAGAGCTGGACAAAAATATTGCTTTCAGGGTTTACAAAGCCTGTTAAAACCAATATAATATACTAGAAGTAATTATCAAAAATAAATAAATAATAAATCGCAGCAGTTTAGTTTACTGCGGAGGTGTGATCATGTCGAATAATCAGGAAGAAACGCTGGTGATAGTAGAATCACCGGCCAAAGCTAAAACTATAAGCAAATTTCTCGGCAGCGGTTATAATGTGGAAGCCTCTATGGGACACGTAATCGATCTGCCCAAAAGCAAGCTGGGCGTGGATATAGAGGATGATTATTCCCCTCAGTACATCACCATTCGCGGAAAAGGGGAAATTCTCGATAAATTGAAACGCGCGGTCAAGAAAAATGATCGAGTTCTTCTGGCCACTGACCCCGATCGCGAAGGAGAGGCAATATCCTGGCATCTCTCCCGGGCATTGGAGCTCGAGGAGGAAAAACCCAGAATTGTCTTCAACGAGATAACCGATGAAGCCATAAGCCGGGCGCTCGATGCGCCCCGTTCGGTCGATAAAAATCTGGTCAATGCCCAGCAGGCCCGGCGCGTGCTGGACAGGCTGGTGGGCTATAAGCTGAGTCCGCTGCTCTGGGAGAAGGTTCGCCGAGGACTTTCGGCCGGGCGGGTGCAGACGGTGGCTGTTAAAATAATCTGCGAGCGCGAAAGAGAGATCGAGGCCTTTGAACCGGATGAATACTGGACAATCGATGCCTTTTTGCAGAGGGATCAAGATGAGGACGGGGAGGAAAATATTGAAGCTTCGCTGCACAGGATAGATGGTGAAAAATTCGAACTCAGCAGCGAAGATGAGACCCAGAAGGCGGTCGAGGAGATAAAAGAGCAGGATTTTATCGTCGATTCCGTCAAAAAACGCAAACGGCGAAGATTTCCCAATCCGCCCTTCACAACCAGCACCCTGCAGCAGCGCGCAGCCAGCATATTTGGCTTTTCGGCCAAGAAGACGATGTTCGTCGCCCAGCAGCTTTACGAGGGCATGGATATCGAGGGCGAGGGCAATGTCGGTCTGATAAGTTATATGCGTACCGACAGCACCCGGGTCTCAGCCGAGGCCAAAAAGCAGGCAGCTGCCCATATCAAAAGTGAATTCAGTGATCGCTATTATTCCGGCAAATCAAAAAAGAAAAACGACGATGAAAATGTTCAGGATGCACATGAAGCTGTCAGGCCGACAGGAGTGAAAAGAACTCCTGAGCGCATCAAAAGCGATCTGAACAGAGATCAATACCGCCTCTATAAATTGATCTGGGAAAGATTTGTTGCCAGCCAGATGGCACCGGCCGTTTATGAAACTATGACGGTTGATATCGGGGCCGGAAATAAATACACTTTTAGGGCCTCGGGATCGAAGATGCTCTTCCGGGGGTTTTTGCGTGTTAACACTTTCAGCAAAAGCAATCTGACCGAGATACCGGAGGTAGAGGAGGGAGAAAAACTGGAGTTGAGCGAGCTCGATCCAGAACAGCATTTCACCTCTCCTCCCGCCCGCTACACGGAGGCAAGTTTGGTCAAAACCCTGGAAAAAGAGGGGATCGGCCGACCGAGCACCTATGCTCCCACCATTTCCACCATCGTCGATAGAGAATATGTGGAAAAAGAGGGTAACAAGCTGGTGCCGACCGATCTCGGGTTTACTGTCAACGATCTTCTTGTCGAATACTTTCCCGATGTGACTGACGTGGAATTTACGGCCAGAATCGAACAGAAACTCGATCTGATCGAGGAAGGCGAGATAAAATGGCGAACTCTTTTAGATGACTTTTATTCTCCCTTCCAGGAGAAGCTGGAAAATGCCAAGAAAAATATGGAAAAGATCGAATACGTGGAAGAAACCGGAGAGACCTGCGAGAAATGCGGAGGAGACATGGTGGTAAAGTACGGACGTTACGGCAAGTTTGTGGCCTGTTCCAATTATCCGGACTGCAAAAATACCAAACCTTACCTGGACAGCACCGGGGTCGAATGTCCCGAATGCGGTGAGGGAGAGCTGGTCAAGCGCAAGAGCAAAAAAAAGGGCAAGAAGTTTTTCGGCTGCAGCACCTACCCTGATTGTGAGTATATGCTCTGGGATAAGCCGATTTCGCATCCCTGCCCTGAATGTGATGGTCAGCTGGTCGAAAAATACAGCCGTAAATACGGTGAATACGTAAAATGTGTGGACTGCGGATACAAAGGCGACAGACCCGAGGAGGTCACAACCGGGCAGAGCAGCGAGGCCAGCTAAGGAGGAATAACTATGTCCGATCGGGCAACTGTCATAGGAGCCGGCCTGGCCGGCAGCGAGGCTGCCTGGCAGCTGGCTCAGCGCGGGTTCGCAGTCGATCTTTATGAAATGCGGCCTGAATCGCTGACACCCGCTCATCATACCGATAAGCCGGCCGAACTTGTCTGCAGCAACTCACTGCGCTCAGACAGTCTCACCAATGCCGCCGGACTGCTCAAAGAAGAGCTTAGACGTCTGGATTCTTTGATCATTTCGGCCGCGGAAAAGACCAGGGTGCCGGCCGGTAATGCCCTGGCGGTGGACCGGGAAAAATTCCCTGAAAAAGTGCTGGAAAGACTGAAAAATCATGATTTGATCAGACTGGTCCGCAGGGAGATAAAGGATATTCCCGATACCGACCCGCTGATAATAGCTACCGGACCTCTGACATCCGATCCTCTGGCCGAATCCATCAAAGAGTTTACCGGCGAGGATTATCTTTATTTTTACGATGCAGCCGCTCCGATAATAGAGGCTGAGAGCATAGATTACGAAAAGACTTTCTTTGCCTCCCGCTATGATAGGGAGAGCGATGATTATCTCAACTGTCCCATGGATGGAGAGCAGTTTATGGATTTTTGGGAGTTTCTGCTGGGAGCTGAATGCAATCTACCCCATGATTTTGAGGACGAAAATTATTTCGAATCCTGCCTGCCCATAGAGGTTCTTGCCCGCCGGGGCAGAAAATCGCTGCTATTCGGTCCGCTAAAACCCGTTGGTCTGGAAAATTCTGAGACCGGCGAAACTCCCCATGCGGTGGTCCAGCTCAGGCGCGATAACAGGCAGGAAACGCTTTTCAACCTGGTCGGTTTCCAGACCAGGTTGAAATGGCCGGAACAGGACAGAATGCTGGAGTTTATTCCCGGGCTGGAATCCGCCCGCATAGTGCGCTACGGGGTGATGCATCGCAACACCTATATCGACTCACCCGGGCTTTTGACTTCCTCTTATCGGCTCAGGGGGGAGAGGCCGATCTTTTTTGCCGGCCAGCTCACCGGAGTTGAAGGTTATGTGGAATCGACCTCCTCCGGGCTGGTGGCAGGGATAAACTGTGCCCGACTTCTGGACGGGGAAAATCATCTGGCTTTTCCTGAATCCACAGCCACAGGGGCTTTGGCGGCCTATATATCCGACCCTTCTCACGAAAATTTGCAGCCGATGAACATAAATTTCGGCCTTCTGCCTCCTCTAAAAGTGGATATAGATGAAAGGCAGAAGCGCAGAAGACGGAGGTCTGAACAGGCTCTAAAAGAGCTGGAAGACTTCATCGAGCAGAAGGGGATTTGAAAGGTTTTTTAAAGTTTTTGTCGAGGCCGTCCGATACCGGTTGAAAAAAAATAAATTTTAAAATTTTCTTGACAAAAATGATATAATCATGTTAAAATGAAGTGAAAGAAATACAATTTTGAATCATTTGAAAACTTACGAGGTGATGAAGTGGCTGATAATAGTTTTGACAGCACAACCATTCTAGCAGTTAAACACCGGGGACAGACTGCTATCGCCGGTGATGGTCAGGTGAGCCTGGGAGAGACTATCATGAAGTCAGGCGCCCGTAAGATCAGAAGGCTTTATGAAGAGGAAATACTCGCCGGATTCGCCGGCACTTCCGCAGATGCCTTTACATTGTTTGAAAAATTTGAAAATAAATTGAAGGAATTTCATGGTCAGCTGGAAAGATCTGCTGTCGAGCTGGCCAAAGAATGGCGCACTGATAAAATGCTTCGCCGTCTGGAGGCGCTTTTGATCGTGGCCAGCAGCGAGAAAATGCTGCTCATATCCGGAACCGGAGATGTAATCGAGCCGGACGACAGGCTGCTCGCTATCGGATCCGGCGGAGATTATGCCAGGGCCGCCGCGAGAGCGCTTCTGGAGAATGATACCGACCTAGCTGCTGAGGAGATAGCCCGAAAATCGATGAACATTGCAGCTGATATATGTGTATATACCAATGATAGGATAGTAATTGATACTCTGAACGAGGAGGAATAGGATGGAGGAATTGACACCTCGGCAGATTGTCGAGGAGCTCGATAAATATATTATCGGACAGGATGATGCCAAAAGATCTGTAGCGATAGCGCTGCGCAACAGATATCGCAGACAGCAGATAGATTCAGAGCTCAAAGATGAGATCATTCCTAAAAATATTCTTATGATAGGTCCAACCGGCGTCGGCAAAACCGAGATAGCTCGCCGACTGGCCAACCTGGCCGGTTCACCCTTTTTAAAGGTGGAGGTCAGCAAATTTACCGAGGTCGGTTATATGGGCAGAGATGTGGAATCGATGGTAAGAGATCTGGTCGAGACTTCTATAAGAATGGTGGAGGAAGAAAGAAGAAAAAAGGTGAGAGATAAGGCCAGAGAGCTGGCCGAAGAAAGAATTCTCGACAAACTGCTGCCCGGCTCAGAGGCCGGCGAAAAAAAGGACAATCTCGAATCGCTTTATTTTGAAGATTCGGATGATGAGGACAGTCCTATCAAGAAAAAGGAGGTAGATGAGAGGAAAAAGCGCCGCAGAGATCGCTTCCGCAGACATCTGCGCAGCGGTTATTTTGATGATCAGATGATCGAAATCGAGGTAAAAGAGGACGGCAAGCAGATGTTTGAGATCTTTTCCGGAGCCGGTATGGAAGAGATGGGGATAAATATGGAGGACATGTTCGGCAGCATGCTGCCCTCACGCAGCAAAAACCGCCGGGTTACGGTCGAAAAGGCTTTAAAAATTCTCACCGAGCAGGAAGCCAGCAAGCTCATAGATACCGAAGAAGTCTCAACAGAGGCGATAAATAGAGTTGAGCAGGAAGGCATATTGTTTCTTGATGAGATAGATAAAATTGCCGGCCGGGAAAGCGACAGCGGTCCGGAGGTTTCTCGCGAGGGTGTCCAGCGCGATATACTGCCCATCGTCGAGGGGTCTACAGTGAACACAAAACACGGAAGCGTGGCCACCGACCACATTTTATTCATGGCTGCCGGAGCCTTTCATGTCGCCGATCCCAGCGATCTAATACCAGAACTTCAGGGCCGATTTCCCCTGAGGGTGGAGCTGGATAGTTTGACCGAGGAAGATTTTGTGGAGATTTTAGAACAGCCGCAAAATGCTCTCACCAAACAGTACCGGGAGCTTCTGGCTGTAGAAGATCAGGAGCTGATTTTTGAAAAATCCGCAATAGAGCAGATTGCCAGCTATGCGGCCGAGATCAATGATCAGACCGAAAATATCGGTGCCAGAAGACTTCATACTATTATGGAAAAAGTTGTCGAGGAGATCTCTTTTCAGGCTCCAGAGATGGAGGCAGGAAAGATAGAAATAGATGATGAGTACGTTCGAGAGAGCCTTGAGTCCATCGTTGAAGACCGTGATCTGAGCAGATATATTCTTTAAAGCGGTCTGAAACAGCAGGATCTTATCCGCAAATGTTCGACGCGTAAGATAGGACTTTTGTTATTCAGATTAAGTGAAAAATTTATTTTTTCTTCTGCAAAATATTAACTCTTTTAGCAGATGGAATGAGATAAGCAGGATCCTATATTAAAAAAGCTTATTATTTAAATGGAGGTTGTTAAAAATGACTGACCTGTTAGATAAGAGCCGAAAAATCAATCGACTGCTGCAGCAGACAGGAGGAAAGCCGGTTGACTTCGATGAGATGGCCAAAGCTTTAAAAAGCGCCATAAGATGCAATGTGTATGTGGTAAGCCGAAAGGGCAAGATTTTGGGTCACAGTCTGCTCGATGATTTCGAATGCGACATTATGGAAGAAGAGGTAATCGATTCCGGTTATTTCCCCGAGGATTACAACAGTTTCATGCTGAATACCTATGAAACCAGAGACAACATCGATCAAAAAGACAATGACTGCGTCTTCAAAGAAGGTGAAGACTGTCTTTTCGAGGATAAATTAACCACTATAGTTCCCGTTGTCGGCGGCGGCGAAAGGCTGGGCACTCTTGTTTTAGCCCGTTATGATGATGAATTCGTCAATGAAGACCTGGTGCTGGGTGAATACGGGGCAGCCGTGGTGGGCATGGAGATACTCCGTTCCCGCAGCGAAAAAGTCGAAGAGGAAGCCAGAAAGAAAGCTGCTGTGCAGATAGCCATAGATACCCTTTCTTATTCTGAGCTTGAAGCTATCGAACACATATTCGAAGAGCTGGAAGGTGAAGAGGGTCTGCTGGTGGCCAGCAAAGTTGCCGATCGCGTGGGCATCACCCGCTCGGTCATAGTCAATGCTCTGCGCAAGTTCGAAAGCGCCGGTGTGATCGAATCGCGCTCTCTGGGTATGAAGGGAACCTATATCAAGATTCTCAACGAGTATCTGCTGGATGAGCTCGACAAGATGATGATATAAAAGACGGGAAATCTCAATAGTTGGCCGACATTTCCCAGATGTCTAAATCTGTAAGCTGCAAGCTGTATTTATCTGCCAATCATTCCTGCATGGTTTGTTATAAGCCGTGCAGGTTTTGTTTTTCTTCTTTGAATAAGCGGCAGGAATTAATTTTATTATGAAGAACTATAAATTATAGCGGCCGGGTCCAATTTTTGACGGCTTCTTTCCAATCTGTATCAAAAAGGATTTATTTAAGCGGGGGATTTAATATGGTTAAAACTAACAGCGGCAGCATGGAGGACAGCTCGACTGATTTTGAGGAAAAACAGTATATAGTTTTCAGCGCTGGCAATCAGGATTTTGGCGTCGAGATCATGCAGACCAGAGAGATCATCAATATGTCCGAGCTCACCGATATGCCGAACTCACCTGATTTTATCAAGGGAATTGTAAATCTGCGCGGCGAGATAGTGCCTATAGTCGATCTGGAGAAAAGGTTGATGAAAAACGACACTTCGCTCTCCGCCGATGAAGGGCGAATTATCGTCGTATCCATCAACGAAAACCTGGTGGGCATGCAGGTAAACCAGGTGGAGGGGATCATCCGGCTTGATACTTCGAAGATAGGTCAGGCTCCGGACATCACCACCAGTGTGAGGAGCAATTTTATAAAAGGAGTCGGCAAACTGGAAGAAAGACTTTTGATAATACTGGATCTGGTCAACGTACTGACCGCTGAAGAAGTAGAACAGATCGAAGAGCTGGACACAGAATAGGAGGAATAAGCATTGGCTGACGATCTGCTGAAAAACCTGGAAGAACAGGAACTAGATGCGCTGAAAGAAATAGGTAATATCGGGGCCGGCAATGCCGCTACCGCCTTCGCCCAGTTTCTCGATAGAAGAGTTGACATGACCGTTCCTTCTGTCAACATAATTCCCCTCTCTGAAGCACACGAACTGACCGGTGACAGTGCTGAGAGGGTTGCCGGGATCAGGTTGAAGGTCATGGGCGATGCTCCTGCCACCATTTTGTTTATGGCCGGAGGCGAAAGCGTGGAAAGGCTTGTCTCCATGGTGGCTGACAAGGATGTCGACTTCGAGGATCTCGATGAGATAGACTCCTCTGCCCTCAAGGAGCTCGTGAATATTTTAAGCGGTTCTTACCTCAACTCTCTCAACAAAATGACCGGTTTCAATCTCGTGCAGTCCGTACCTGAGTTTGCCGTGGATATGGCGGGAGCAATTATCAGCACCACTTTAGTTCCCGTGGGCAAGACCAGCGATTACACCATGGTTATAGAAACTCAGTTTGTCGAGGGAGGAGAGGAGATAGATAGCTATCTTATGCTGATACCTCACGGTGATTCTTTAAGGAAAATTCTTTCTTCACTGGGATTTGATTTCTGATGGATGGAGAAAACATAAAGGTGAGAATGGCCGAATATGGAATAGGCAGCAGCCCGGACAAAATCGTGACCATAGGCCTGGGATCCTGTCTGGGGATTACCCTTTTCGATCCCCGGAAAAAACTGGGCGGTATGGTCCATATAATGCTGCCCGAGAACAAGAAGAATTTAAAACCGGCAAAATATGCCGATACCGGGCTTCCCCTGCTGGTCGAGGAGATGGAGAAAAAAGGCGCTTCCCGCCGGCGTTTCGAGGCTAAAATAGCCGGGGGGGCTTCCATGTTTTCTGTTTCGGAGAATTCCTCTCTGGATGTAGGTCGGCGCAATATCAAAAAGGTGGAGTCGGTTCTCGATGATTTGAATATCGATATTCTGGGAAAAGATGTCGGTGAAAATTTCGGCCGAACCATGGAGTTTTATACCAGCACCGGCGAGGTCATCATCACCTCACACCAGCGGGATGAACTCTCGCTTTAAAACGGTTTAAGGATCTTCTTGTTATCAGTTGATAGATAATGAGGTTTTACACAACTATTAACCAACTGGATACAAGAAAATCCCGGTTTAATAATACGTCTGATTTTATGCAACCTTTTGATCATTTCTCAATCTTTTTGCCTCCGTTTTTTTTATTGATATAGCTAAATCTTTATGTTATACTTCGAATTAGGCAAAAAAAAGTTGCAAAAATCTACAGCACACACGCTCGTGGATCCTGCTGCGGGTGCCAGCCTATAGCTGGTTGCAGCCCTCAAGATATTGAGGGATAATTCAGGATAGGAAGCGGGCGGAGGTTTAACCAGGGAAGGAGGTGCAGCAATTATATGTCAGTAGTCAACATGAAAGAGCTGCTTGAATCGGGTGTTCACTTCGGCCATCAGACCCGACGCTGGAATCCCAAGATGGAATCCTATCTGTTCACCGAACGGAACGGGATATACATCATCGATCTCCAGCAGACGGTATCCCTGATGGATGAGGCTTATGAGTTCGTCAGAAAAGAGGCCAGTAAGGGTAAAACCATACTCTTTGTGGGCACCAAGCGGCAGGCTCAGGAAACTGTCAGAACCGAAGCTGAAAGGTGCGGCATGCCCTATGTGAATCAGCGCTGGCTGGGAGGTATGCTCACCAATTACGAGACCATCAAGAAAAGAATCGACCGTTTAGAAGAGATCGAACAGATGGAAGAGGACGGTCTTTTTGAGGTGCTTCCCAACAAAGAGGTTATAGAGCTCGAGCGCGAGCACGAAAAACTTGAGCGCAATCTGGGTGGCATCCGTCATATGGATGGTCTTCCCGATGTAGTCTTTATAACTGATTGCCGCAAGGAATCGATAGCAGTTGATGAGGCCAATAAGCTCAACATTCCCTTAGTGGCCATAGTCGACAGCAATTCCGATCCCGATCTGGTCGATTATGTCATTCCCGGCAATGATGACGCTATCAGAGCCGTCAAACTTTTGACCAGTCGGATTGCCGATGCAGTTTTGGCCGGTAAACAGGGGCGCAATTCAGATGAGCCCCAGCCGGAATCAGCCCGGGAAGAGCAGGCTGAGGACCGGGAAGAGAGCGATGAAGCTGAAAAAGAGAAGGCCGAAGCAGAATAAATAATATCAGAATAACGTAAAAAGTTCCGGCTGCATCTGCTCCTGCAGCCGGGCTTTTAAACGTGAATAAAGTCAGGGAGGTAATCAAGATGGCAGATTTTGGCATGGATGAAATTAAAAAACTGCGAGAACGGACCGGAGCAGGAGTCATGGACTGCAAGGAAGCTCTTCAGGAGAAAGATGGAGAGATAGAAGCAGCTATAGATTACCTGCGAGAAAAAGGCATGGCCGAAGCAGCCAGCCGCGATAAGGTAGCTGCAGAGGGTCTGGTCGAGGTCGAAGTTGCCGAAGATAAAAAGACCGGTCTTGTTTGTGAGGTTAACAGCGAGACCGATTTTGTCGCCCGCAACGACGAATTCGTCGAGCTGGTAGAAGAACTTTCCGGTCAGCTTTTCGAGAGTTCGGCCTGTGAAGTCGCTGATTTTCTGGAAGAGGACTGGGATGAAGAGCTTACAGTCGATGAAAAAATCCGGGAAGTAGCAGCCAGCATGGGTGAAAATATCAGGCTCAGACGCTTTGAGCGCATTGAAACAGATGGATTTTTGGTAGGATATCTGCACCAGGGAGGCCAGATCGGCACGCTGGTCGAGGTCTCCGGCGAAGAAGATCTGCAGGCTGCCAAAAATATAGCCATGCATATAGCCGCCTCGGCTCCTAAATATATCGATAGAGACGAAGTCGCCGAGGAGGATATTGAAAGGGAAAAGAAGGTTTATCGAGAACAGATGATAAATGAGGGCAAGCCTGAACATATCATCGATGATATAGTAGAGGGAAAGATCGATAAATTCTATACGCAGATTTGCCTTCTGGAGCAGGAGTATGTTCGTGATCCCGATATGAACGTGGCCGAATATCTGGAAGAGGCAGGACTGGAGGTCGAAAACTTTGTCCGCTACGAGGTGGGCGAAGGGCTCGATACAGATGATGAGGATTTTGCCGAAGAAGTAAAAGCACAGGTTGAGGATAAATAAACGGTGATACAAAAGAGAACACAGCTCCCTGTGTTCTCTTTTGTATAACTGCAGTTTTTTATAAAAATATCTAAGTTCACGGAGGTTTACAGATGGCTGAAGAGAACGAGCTGGAACAAAAAGAGGAAGAGACCAGCAGCGACAGGGGAGGTTCGTCTGCTTACTCCCGGGTTCTGCTCAAAATCAGCGGAGAAGCTCTGGTGGCTGAGAGCGGTTTTGGAATCGAACCGAACACGATTCAGAGACTGGCCCGGGAAATCTACAATGTTGTCGATAAGACAAACGTAGAGCTGGCTATAGTTGTTGGTGGCGGAAATATTTTTAGGGGTGTAGCCGGCAGCGCCCGCGGCATGGACAGGGGAACTGCTGATTATATGGGGATGCTGGCCACAGTTATCAATGCTTTAGCCCTGCAGGATGCTATCGAGTCGCTGGGTCTGGAAGTAAGGGTTCAATCGGCAATCGAGATGCGGCAGGTGGCCGAACCTTACATCAGAAGAAGAGCAATAAGACACTTAGAGAAGGGCAGAGTGGTAATTTTTGCCGCCGGAACCGGAAATCCCTATTTTTCTACAGATACCACCGCGGCTTTGAGAGCAGCTGAGATTTCCGCTGAGGCAATATTGATGGCCAAAAATGTTGACGGCGTCTATGACTCCGATCCCGTCGTCAATCCTGATGCCATCAAATTTGAGGAGCTGGCCTATATAGACGTTCTTAACCGATCTCTGGAAGTTATGGATTCTACCGCGATTTCGCTCTGCATGGATAATGAAATTCCTCTGATAGTATTTGGAGTAAAAGAAGATGGGAATATTGTCAGAGCGGTAAAAGGGGATGAGATAGGAACATACGTCAGGTGAATATCTTCAAAGGGGGTTTAATTCAATGATTGGACAGGTTGAAGCCGAAGCGGAAGAAAAAATGCAGGAGGTCATCGAGGATCTGGAAAATGAGTTCAAAAATATTCAGACCGGCAGAGCTCGACCCTCGCTGGTCGAGGATATCGTGGTTAATTATTACGGAGAAAAAACACCGCTCAACCAGATGGCCAAAATTTCCGCACCTGAAGCCAGACTTCTGGTGATCGAGCCCTGGGATAAAAGCGTGATTGAAAATATTGAGAAGGCCATTATGAAAGAAGACTTAGGTTTTAACCCCAACAATGACGGCAATGTCATCAGGATCAATATTCCCAAATTGACCGAGGAGAGAAGAAATCAGCTTTCCAAACTTGCCAGCGAAAAAGCTGAAGAAGCCCGCGTCTCAATCAGGGAAATTCGCAGGGAAGGTATCGAGGAACTCGAACTTTTAGAGGATGAAAGCGAGATATCCGAGGATAATTATTATCGTGGCGAGGAGAACATGCAGGAACTTCACGATCAATATATAGATAGGATAGATGAGATGCTGGAGGAGAAAAAAGAAAGAATAATGGAGGTTTAACTGCTGCATGCAGCCTTTAGATGAAAAAACCCTGAGAGAATATAAACATAAATATCAGGGCGGCAGGCTGGCCGATTTTCTTCCCCGGCTGGAAGAGGACATACTTTACAGGCTGATAGAGGTAAAACCTCCCGACAAAAATGCAGGAAAGGGACCTGCCCGGGTCCTCAATATAAAATATTCCCGGGAGCAGGAGAGCAAGGTTTTACAGATTTATTACTGCATTGAAAATTATCCTTAAATTCTGCAGATCACCCCTCTCCGGAGGGGATGATTATTTTTAGGAGGAAAGCTATGAAGCCGCCTGGACATATTGCTATAATAATGGATGGAAACGGCCGCTGGGCCCGAAGCCGCAGCCGTCCCCGCACCTTTGGACACGATCAGGGGGTTAAGGCGCTGGAAAGGACAGCCAGAGCTGCTGCAGACCTGGGGGTGGAATATTTAACTGTTTTTGCCTTTTCCACGGAGAACTGGGCTCGACCCAGCTCCGAGGTGGAGTTTTTATTTGAACTTCTCCAGGAGACTGTCAATGAGGAACTCGATAAACTGCAGGAAGAAGAGGATTTTATCATCAAATTTATCGGCCGCAGGGAAGAGCTTTCCCGGGATTTGAAACAGGCTATCGAGAGGATTGAAGAAGTATCGAAGGATAATGATGGCCTCCGCCTGACAGTGGCCTTCAATTACGGCGGCAGAAAAGAGATAATAGATGCGGCCAAAAACCATATGAAAAATTTCGATGATATCCAAAAAGCCGCCGCAGCCCTTGATGAAAATACCTTTGCCGAAAGTTTTTACGATCCCGGGATGCCTGATGTCGACCTTCTTATCCGCACCGGAGGCGAGAAAAGAATTTCCAACTTTTTGCTCTGGCAGCTGATCTATGCCGAGCTTTATTTCACCCCGACACTCTGGCCTGATTTCGATAGTGAAGATCTTGAGAAAGCCGTTGCCGATTTCAACGAGCGTTCCCGCCGTTTTGGCCGGGTTCCTGACGAAGGGAGCTGATGCAGAGATGCTTATCAAGCGGGTTGGAAGCGGAATCGCCGGGATTTCTTTTTTGATAGCGATAGTTTATGCAGGATCGCTGCCTTTTTTTCTGCTTTCCGCCCTGTTGACGGTGGTGGGAGCAGTTGAATATCATCGTCTGCTGCCCTCAAAAGAGGATGATAACCAGCTGCTGCTGCCGGCTTTGAGCCTTACTTTCATCTTTGCCCTTTATTTTTCCGCACGGCTCTCATCAGGGTTGATTCTGGCAGCGCTGGTCTTATTTCTCTCCTTTTTTCTGCTCTATATACTGCAGATAATAAATTTTAGCTATGAGGGCATTCTTTTGAAACTTCCCGTCCGATTTTTCGGGCTGATTTATCTGGGGGGAGGATTTTTCTTTCTCAGCCTGCTGCGGGACTTTTCTGCAGCCCCCCTGGCGCAGGCCCGAGCTCTCTGGTTTGTGCTGATAGCTACCTGGGCCAGTGACACCGGGGCTTATTTTGTAGGAAGAGCTCTGGGCAGAAAAAAGCTGGCTCCGAAAATTTCACCCAACAAGACGATCGCAGGAGCGCTGGGCGGACTTATGCTCTCCCTGCTTCTGGTTTCGATTTATACCCTGATTTTAGGCATTTTCAGGCCGCTCTGGATTCCGCTGGCTTTTCTGCTGGCAGCGGTGTCTATTCTGGGAGATCTTTTTGCCTCCTGCCTGAAAAGAGATGCGGGGGCTGATGATACCGGCGAAATAATCCCCGGCCACGGGGGCGTGCTGGATAGATTCGACAGCCTGCTTTTTTCCGCACCCAGCGCCTATTTTTTGTTCTTATTTTTATTATGAGTTTCTGCCGGCCAAAAAAGTGCCGGATAGAACGTTTTTAGAACGAAATAAGCGAGGTAATTATTATGGATAGAACGATTCGTCAGATGCTCATAACTGTACTCATACTGCTGGCCGGACTGTTCGTAATCCGTTTTCTTTTTATGCTTTTTGCCCCCTTTATTATCGCTCTGATTCTGGCCAAACTTATCGATCCCGCCGTCACCGGCCTGGAGGCGAAAATTCCCGGAGGCAGAACGGCGGCCACACTGCTGGTGCTGGCCGTTTTGGTGGGAGTGCTGGTGCTTCTTTTGGTGTTAGGAGTTTCGCGGCTTTATGTCGAGGTCAATCAGATAATAGTCACTCTGCCCGAATATGAGACACTGGTTGAACAGCTGCAGTTTGAGGGCGACTGGAGGGAGCTGCTGGAAAGTTTTGAGATCTCCGATACCATCCTAGATGCTATAGAGGATAATATACAGATAATTTTCTCCACCGTTCGTTCTGGAGTGCTGGAGATTGCCAATTATACTCTGAATGCTATCAGCAGACTGCCGATGGTGCTTGTAATTCTGTTTTTGAGCATAGTGGCAACCTTTTATCTCAGCAAGGATAAAGATAGAATCGACCGCATGGTTTATAAGCTGTTTCCCGATGAATGGGAGGAGAGAGTGACGAGATTTAAACAGGAACTCTCGGAGTCAGCTCTCGGTTATATCAAGGCTCAGCTGATCCTGATATCTATTTCGGGAACTATTACCGGCATAGGCTTATTTATCATGGACAGCGAGTATGCCCTGTCGCTGGCGGTTATGGCTGCTGTGCTCGATCTGATCCCTATTATAGGTCCGGCACTAATCTTCTACCCCTGGGCTGTTTTCAGTGTTTTAACCGGGAGTATCGGCACCGCCGTCGGGTTGATAGCCATTCATCTGACACTGACCGGAGTGCGTTCAGCCGCTGAAGGACAGATTATCGGAGGGAATATCGGGATTCACCCGCTGGCCACTCTGATGTCGCTTTTTGCCGGTTTTAGACTGCTGGGGGTTATAGGTTTATTGGCCGGTCCGGTACTGCTGGTACTGGTAAAAACTTCAGCCCGTGCCGGCTTAATTCCTTTCTGGGAGGCAGAAGAATATTGAAAAAACTCGTTCTGCTGGGTGCTACCGGTTCAATCGGTGAACAGACTCTGGAAATTTTAGCTAAAAAAGATGATTGGTCGCTTCTGGCTGCCAGCTGCTGCAGCGATATAGAGGGTTTGCTGGAAATAATTAATCGTTTTCAGCCGAAATACGCTGCCGCAATCAGCGAAGAAAAAGCTCACTCACTGGAGAAGAGAGCAAAAATAGATAATCTCGAGGTGCTGGCCGGCGAGCCGGGATACAACAGGCTGGCCGGGCTGGCTGAGGCCGATCTGGTCATAAATGCTATCATGGGAGCTGCCGGGCTCAAACCGACTCTGAAAGCTTTGAGATCGGGACAGAGGCTGGGCCTGGCAAATAAGGAGAGCCTGGTCACGGGCGGCAGCTTGATCTCTCAGGCTGCAGATAAAAAAGATGCTGAACTTCTGCCGGTAGACAGCGAACACAACGCTATTTTTCAGCTGCTGGAAGGAAAAAATAGCGGAGAGGTGCGCCGGCTGGTCCTCACAGCCTCGGGCGGGCCCTTTCACGGGTATTCCCGATCTCAACTGGCAGACGTCGATGTTGCCGAAGCTTTAGATCACCCCAACTGGGATATGGGCAGCAAAATAACCATTGACTCAGCTACCCTTATGAACAAGGGGCTTGAGGTCATTGAAGCCCGCTGGTTATTTGATTTTAACTATGATAAAATAGACGTAATGGTTCATCCTGAAAGCATTGTCCACTCTTTGATCGAGCTGACAGATAATACTTTTCAGGCTGAGCTGGGCGCTCCGGATATGAAAAAACCTATAGAATATGTGATCAGTTATCCTGACAGAAGTGAAAGTTCATCTGATTTCGATCTTTTCGGCCGCGAACTGAGTTTTAAAAAGCCTGACCGCAGCACTTTTCCCTGTCTTGATCTGGCCTATGAGAGCGGCCGCAGGGAGAAGGGATATCCCGTCGTTTTGAATGCTGCCAACGAGATGGCGGTAGCAGCCTTTTTGGATGAAAATCTCAATTTTATGAGGATACCCGCAGTGATAGAAACTATGCTGGCAGAACATGATCCGGTTGATCTCAAAACCGCCGGGGAAATTCTCGAGCTGGACCGACAGGTTCGTCAGGAAGCAAGGGAGGTAATCGCAAATTGTTAACGACTGTCATCGCTTTTATTATATTTCTGGGAATTTTAATATTTGTCCATGAGCTCGGCCATTTTTTAATGGCCCGCAGGATGGATATTCGGGTCGAAGAATTCGCCCTCGGTTTTGGACCCAAGCTTTTATCCCGCAAAAAAGGAGAGACCCGCTATTCTATCAGGATTATACCTCTGGGCGGATTTTGCAGTATGACCGGTGAGATGCCGGTGGATAAGGAAGATCTCGATCAGGAAGAGCGGGAGATATATGAGGAAGCGAGAGAGAATGAGCGCTGCTTTTTTCAGAAATCTCCTCTTAAAAGGCTGGCGGTGCTGGTAGCCGGCCCGCTCATGAATGTTGCCCTGGCCATTTTAGCCTTTGTGCTCATCTTCGGAATTTACGGAGTTCCTGTAGAACATGCTCATGATGCCGTGGTGGGTGAGATGTTTCCCGGCGAACCGGCGGCCAGGTCCGGTATCCGCGGCGGAGATGAGATCCTCGCCATCGAAGGCGAGGAGGTGAGCAGCTGGCAGGAAATGACCAACATGATACGAGAAAACCCTGGCGAAGAATTAAATATTACTCTGCAGCGGGATGAAGAAATCAAGGAGATACAGGTAACCCCGGAGCTGGACGAGGAAACCGGATATGGAATGATCGGGGTGCTGCCCCGGGTTGTCCGCGAGCGGGTGGGCCCGATAACCGCTGTGCACAGGGGGGTGGCCCAGACAGGCCAGGTCGTTGTCCTGACGGTGCGCGGCTTCATTCATATAATAAGCCAGGCCAGCACTGATGAGCTGGGCGGACCGGTAATGATAGCCTCGATAGTGGGGCAGGCTGCCCGCACCGGACCGGAAAATGTGCTCAACTGGCTGGGAATCATAAGCATAAACCTTGCTATCATTAATCTAATACCCTTTCCGGCTCTCGACGGCGGCAGAGTCATCTTCGTGCTGGCAGAGTTGATCAGCGGCAAAAAAATTCCTCAGGAAAAAGAGGGCTGGGTCCACATGGTTGGTTTTGTGCTGCTGATTCTGCTGATGATCTTCATCATCTATCAGGATATCATAACAACCTTTTTCTAAATGATGGATTGTTGAAAAATATGGATCTCCTTCTTATACGATATCCAGCAACTGATAACAAGAAGATCCAAAAATACTTGATGGTCGGGAGGACTTATCAGTGAAACTGCCCCGCATCACCCTGGTATCTCTTCTAACCGACAGCGTAACTTTAAAGCATATGCGTGTGGCCGGTTTTCATCATGCTGTGGTGGCGGCTGAAAATGCTTTTCAGCTGGCTAAGGAGCGCAATATCTGTCCCGATCTCTCCACCAAAGCAGCGCTGCTGCATGATATAGGTCATACTGACTGGGAAAAGCAGGGGGAATGGGATTTTGAATCCTATGATTATTTCGATATACATCCCATAAAGGGAGCTGAGAGGGCGCATGAGCTCCTCACTCTCAAAGGAGAACATCTCGGCAAGGCCAGAGAAATAGCTCTGGCTATTTTATTTCACAGCGGTTCCAGCCCCATAAATACCAACCTGGAGCTGACCCCCCTGCAGAAGCTGGTTATGGAAGCAGATGACCTGGATGAACAGGAAAGCGGCAGACATCATCTCACCGAGATTCCTCTAAAAGAGGCTATCGACAGGATGGAGGAGCTGGATGAAAACATCGATATACACCTAAATAGGTGTGATGAGCGCTGCTGGAACTGCGATAAACGATAGGAGGAGGAAGGATGCCCTTCAGTTCATCCGAAAAATTACCCGAAAAGTTCAAAATAGAGCGCAGGGTGAGAACGGTTGAAATAGGTGATCTCAAAATTGGTGGTGATCATCCGGTTTCTATCCAGTCCATGACCACCACCAGCACCGCTGATGTGGAAAAAACTCTGGCCCAGATCAAAAAGCTGGATGAGGCGGGCTGTGAACTGATCAGACTGGCCGTTCCCAGCAGCGAGGCCGCCCGGGCTTTAAGTTCTATCTCTTCGGCTGTCGATGTTCCGCTGATGGCCGATATTCATTTTAACCATCGGCTGGCTTTAAAGTCCCTTGAGGCCGGCATCGACGGGCTCAGAATAAACCCCGGCAACATCGGGGGAAGATCGGAAGTAAGGGAAGTGGTGAGGGCCTGTCAAAATCGCGGGGCGCCGATCAGAGTGGGCGTCAACAGCGGTTCTCTGGAGGATGAGATCAGGGAAAAACACGGAGGCCCCACGGCTGAAGCTATGGCTGAAAGCGCTGCCCGGCAGGTGGATTTTTTGCAAGAGCTGGGATTTGAGGACTATCTTGTCTCCCTCAAATCCACCGATGTCAACACCAACACGGCTGCCAATCTTATTTTCGCCCAAAAATACGACTGCCCCCTCCATATAGGGATCACCGAAGCCGGTTTTGGCCGCAGCGGAGAGATCAAATCGGCGGTGGGGATGGCCAGTCTTTTAAGCCGCGGTGTTGGAGATACGATGAGGATCTCCCTGACCGGCGATCCGGTGCGGGAGATCGAGGTTGGTCGCAAGATTCTTGCCAGTCTGGGTGAACGCAGTTTTGGGCCGGAGGTTATATCCTGCCCTACCTGCGGCAGGACCGAGATAGACATCGAAAAAATAGCCGCTGAGATAAAAAAAGCGCTGCAGAATTTTTCCAGCGAACTGAAGGTCGCTGTCATGGGCTGTTCGGTCAACGGTCCCGGCGAAGCTTCTCAGGCTGACATAGGTCTGGCCGGCGGCCGCGGCACAGGTTTGATTTTTAAAGAAGGCGAGGTAATCAAAAAAGTTCCCGAGGAGGAGATGATCAAAGCTCTTCTCCAGGAAATAAAGCAAATGGAGTGTGATTAAATCGATGAAACTTTCGGAATATTATCTTCCCACGCTCAAGGAAGAACCGGCTGATGCTCATATACCCAGCCACAGATTGATGCTCAGGTCGGGTATGATCCGCAAGCTTTCCGCCGGAGTATATAGCTATCTGCCGCTGGGTTACAGGGTTATCAAGAAAATTCAGAGTATAGTAAGAGAGGAAATGGACCGCAAGGGCTGTCAGGAGCTTTTGATGCCGGCCATGCAGACGTCTGAAATCTGGAAAGAATCCGAACGCTGGGAGGATTTTGGTCCCCTGATGATCAGATTTGAGGATCGTCAGGAGAGAGAATACTGTCTGGGCCCCACCCACGAAGAGGTGGTTGCCGACCTGATAAGAGATGAGATAAAATCCTATAAGAAGCTGCCCTATAACCTCTATCAGATCCAGACCAAGGTCAGAGACGAGATAAGGCCCCGATTTGGGCTCATGAGGGCCCGTGAATTTATCATGAAGGATGCCTACAGTCTCGATCTCGATTTTGAAGGGCTGGACGAAAGCTATCAGGATATGTATGAAGCTTACTCGCGCGTTTTTGAACGCTGCGGGCTCGATACCCGGGTTGTAGAGGCTGACACCGGCGCCATGGGCGGCAAAGATTCACATGAATTTATGGTGCTGGCCGATTCCGGCGAGGATGATCTGGCCTTCTGCACCGAATGCGAATATGCAGCCAATGTCGAGCGGGCCACTGCTGATTTTGAACTGGAAGAAAGCGCTGAAAAAGCTGAATCTCTGGAAAAAGTACATACACCGGGGGCGACCACGATCGAAGAGCTGGAATCGATGCTGGAGGTTGACTCCAGCCAGATGGTCAAGACCATGGCCTATTTTGCCGATGAAAAACCGGTCGTGGCTTTAGTGCGCGGGGATGATCAGTTAAACGAAGTAAAACTCAGAAATTATTTCGAGGCTGTGACGCTCAGACCGGCCGAGGCCGAAGAGTTCTCCGAACACTTTGGCAGTGTCGCCGGTTTTATAGGCCCTGTTGACCTCAAAGATGATGTGGAAATAGTTGCCGATCGGCGCATTCAAAACATGAGCAGTGCTGTTACCGGAGCAAATGAGCGCGATTATCATCTTATCAACGTCGAAATAGATCGCGATGTCGAAGGCCTGCGGGAATACACCGATCTAAGAGAGGTTAAAGAAGGAGATTCCTGCCCTAAATGCGGGGCCAGCCTCGAGATAAAAGCCGGTATTGAGGTCGGCCATATCTTCAAGCTGGGCACCAAATATAGCGAGAGCATGGGCGCTACATATCTCGACGAAAACGGCAGCGAAAAGCCTATAGTGATGGGCAGTTATGGCATAGGCATCTCGCGTCTGGCTGCTGCCGCAATCGAACAAAACCATGACGATAAGGGTATTGTCTGGCCGAAACCGCTGGCTCCCTTCCAGGTGGAAATTTTGGCGCTCGGAAATTCGGACGAAGTTGAAGAGGAAGCCAAAAAACTCTATCAGGAGCTGCAGGCAGAAGGAGTGGAAACTCTGCTCGATGATAGAGATGAGCGAGCCGGAGTCAAATTCAATGATGCCGAGCTGATCGGCATACCTCTGCAGGTTATAGTCGGCAGCCGTTCTCTTTCCGAGGGCAAAGTAGAGGTCGAGTTCAGAGAGAGCGGCGAGCAGTGCAATATCGATCGAGATGGTGCGGCTGAAAGACTCACGGAGATGCTGGAAGATATCTAAAGGTAGATTTTATAAATTATTTGGAGGTAGTCAGATGTCCAGAGCTTTAAAACTCCCCGGCGAGAAGAAAACTGTAAAATATATCGTGGTTGACGGCGATAAAAAAGAGATTTTGATAATGGCTCGCGATGGGGAAGACAGAGATAAATACAATTCAGATAGGCTGGAGGAAATTCGCAGCAGACTGGTTGAAATAATTGAGAAATCAGCCGTCTCAGCAAACTGGCAGATAAAAACGATCGCAAATTTGAAGCTGCAGCGGGAGATAGAATTGATCTGGCCCGAGCTGACCAAAAGTCTTCCTGAAGAGCTGGGTTTTGCCACCAGCTGGTTTGCCAGAGCCCGGCCCGAAATGGACGAAAATGGCAGGCTGATCGTCAGAAGCGAGAGCAGCCTTGCCTGTAAATCGCTTGACTGCAGGGAGCTGCGCAATTATCTCAGAAAAAAAGTCGCTCGGTACACGGGAGAGTCTCTCCAGGAGATAGATTTCAAAAACGGTGATTTTGTTCCCCGGAAAAAAAGCAGCTGCTCAGCTTCAGAAGCTGGCAGCCAGCAGAAAAGGGGCAGAAGATCTTCTGAAAAGAAAAATAATGGCCGGAAAAATAACGGCTCTTCGCGCCAGAAGAAAAAAATGGTTCTCTTCGGCAGCAGAATATCCGATAACAGGCGCACATTTTCTCTCGATGACATTCCCGAAGAGGGCAGCGCAGTTGTGGAAGGGGAGCTCTTCGAGGTAGATTCCCGTAAAACCCGCAATGGCAAGACTCTTTATATGTTCTCTATGACAGATTATATCAGTTCTTTGAAGATAAAAGTTTTTGTGAACGATGGGAGCGAATTTGCCCGCCTGCCGAAAGAGGGTGAGACCATTCGGGCAGCCGGCGAGCTTCAATATGATCGTTACAGCCGGGAGACCACCATGATGGCCGACGATATCAATCTCATTCCCGCTCAAAAACGGGAGGATAATGCCGAAGAAAAGAGAGTCGAGCTGCATCTGCATACAAAGATGAGCCAGATGGACTCGGTAATAGATGCGAAAAAAGCCGTGAAAAGAGCATCCAGCTGGGGCCATGAGGCCCTGGCTGTTACCGATCATGGCGTCGTTCAGGCCTTTCCTGATGCCTATGAAGCCGCCAGAGAGGAAGAGATCAAGCTGATAATGGGTCTGGAGGCTTATCTGGTCGATGACGGCGAGAAGATCGTGGTCAACCCCGGGGATTCCAGGCTGAATGAGCTGAGCTTTGTCATCTTCGATCTTGAGACCACCGGTCTGGAGAGCAGTCAGGATCGGATAATCGAAATAGGAGCGGTAAGAGTCGAAGATGGAGAGATAGTCGAAAGCTACTCTCAGCTGATCAACCCGGAAAGGGTTATCTCCGGCAAAATCGAGGATCTGACCGGTATCAGCAATGCTGATTTGAAAGGGGCCCCGACCGTGGACGAGGTGCTGGAGGATTTTCTGGCCTTCTGTCAGGACGCAGTTCTGGTGGCCCATAATGCGGATTTTGATTATTCTTTTTTGCGGCAGGAATGTTTGCGATCTGACTGCAGCATACCCAGAAAGCCCCTGCTGGATACGCTCGCTTTGAGCCGGGCCCTGCTGCCCGAGCTTAAAAGTCACAAATTAAACAAACTCTGCGATCATTTTGAAATTGAGCTCGAGGATCATCACAGGGCTGAAACAGACGCGGAAGCCACAGCCAGACTTTTGCTCAGGCTTTTAGACAGGGCTGAAAACTCCCGGGCAAACCCGGAAAAACTCAGGGATATCAATGATCTGGCCGATAATATCGACTGGAAAAAACAAAATTACCGGCACGCGGTGCTATTGGCCCGCAACAAATCGGGACTCAAAGATCTGTATTTTCTTGTTTCCCGCTCTCATATCCATAATTTTTACGGCAAACCCAGAATTCTAAAAAGCGAGCTGGAGAAGTTTCGCGATAATCTGCTGGTGGGATCAGCCTGCGAAGCGGGAGAGGTGTTTCAGGCGGTTCTGCAGCAAAAAAGCGAGGGAGAGCTCAAAAAAACAGCTGATTTTTATGATTATCTGGAAATTCAGCCGCCGGGCAACAATAAATTTATGATTCCCGACAGGGTTAGTTCCCTCGCGGAGTTGAAAAAAATAAATGAGAAAATATACGAGCTGGGCCAAAAGCTCGATAAACCTGTGGTGGCAACCAGCGATGCTCATTATCTCGATGAAGAGGATGCCATTTATCGGCAGATACTTCAGGCCGGACAGGATTTCGACGACGCTGATAAGCAGCCGCCCATTTATTTTAAGACCACAGAGGAGATGCTATCTGCCTGCGATTATCTGGGCGAGGAGCGCAGCCGCGAGGTGGTTATCGAAAATCCCAAAAAAATCAGCGGAATGATCGAAAGGTTAAACCCCATACCTGAGGGTCTGCATACTCCGGAGATAGAAAATGCCGATGAGAAGGTGCGTGAGAATTCTTTTGCCAAAGCCCATCGGCTTTACGGCAGTCCGCTGCCTGAGCGCGTAAAAATCAGGCTGGAAGAAGAGCTTTCGGCGATTATAGATAACGGTTATGCCGTGATTTATCTCATATCTCATAAGCTGGTACAGAAATCGCTCGATGACGGTTATCTGGTCGGGTCCAGAGGATCGGTCGGTTCTTCTCTGGCTGCCTATATGATGGATATAACAGAGGTCAACCCCCTGCCGCCGCATCACCGCTGTCCCGACTGCTGTCATGCGGAGTTTGTCGATGAGCGCGAGGATATAGTCGGGGTCGACCTGGGAGACAAAACCTGTCCTGAATGCGGAGAGGAGATGGACGCTGATGGATTTGATATTCCTTTTCCAGTATTCATGGGTTTTGATGGCAACAAAGTTCCCGACATAGACCTGAATTTTTCTGGAGAATATCAATCCACCATTCATCGCGAGACGGAAAAGCTTTTCGGCGAGGAATACGTTTTTAGAGCTGGAACAATTTCCACCATAGCTGACAGGACCGCCTATGGATTCGTCAAAGGCTATATACAGGATCGGGATCTGGAAAAGCGCAGCACGGAGATCAATAGACTGGTAGACGGCTGCACGGGCGTGAAAAGAACCACCGGTCAGCATCCTGGCGGGCTTATGGTTGTGCCGCGCGATATGGATATCCACGATTTTACCCCGGTCCAGCGGCCTGCCAACGATCAGGATAGCGGGGTAAAGACCACCCATTTTGATTACCATGCCATCAGCGGCCGCATTCTCAAGCTGGATCTTTTGGGGCATGATGATCCTACCTCGATCAGAAAACTACAGGATTTGACCGGCAAGGATCCGCTGGAGATCAGCCTGGATGATGAAAATACCATGTCGATCTTTTCCGGAATCGATGAGCTCGATATGGAGGAAAACCCTCTTGATCTCGAGGTGGGGACTCTGGGCGTGCCCGAATTCGGCACTTCTTTTGTACGGGGGATGCTCACCGAAACCAGGCCGAATACCTTCGCTGAACTGGTCAGAATAAGCGGTCTATCTCACGGAACCGATGTCTGGCTTAATAACGCCCGCCAGCTGATCAGATCGAACACGGCGGAATTGAAGGATGTTATCTCGGTCAGGGATGATATAATGAATTATCTGATACAGAAGGGAATCGCTGAAAAGAGAAGTTTTGAGATAATGGAAGATGCGCGCAAGGGCCGGGGATTGAACGATAAACAGCGGCAGATTTTGGTCGATCACGGCGTGCCCGACTGGTATATCGAGTCATGTGAAAAGATAAAATACATGTTTCCCAAAGCTCATGCTGCCGCCTATGTCATGATGGCCTTCAGGATAGCCTATTTTAAGGTTTATCATCCGGCAGAATTTTATGCCACCTACTTTTCCAATAATTCCAGCTGTTATGAAGCGGGCCTGATAAACCGCGGTTATGAATATGTGCTCGATCATCTTGATAGTTTGAGGGAGAAAGGAAACGACAGAACTCCCAAGGAAAACAACCAGCTCTCGCTTCTGCATATAATAGTGGAAGCTATGAACAGAGGGCTGGAATTTCTGCCGGTCAATATTTATGAATCCGCACTCAATGATTTCCAGCTCAAGGAGGATGACAGGCTTTTACCTCCTCTGGTGGCCGTGCAGGGCCTGGGATCGACCGCCGCCGAGAATATAGTGCAGGCCAGAAAGAACGGTGAGTTTATGTCCGTGGAAAACTTTGTAAATAGAACAGGTGTATCCAGCACAGTGGTTGAATCTCTGCGGGAAAACGGAACATTCGAAAACATGCCCGAACACAATCAGCTCTCGCTCTTCGAATAAAGCTTGCTTTTGCCGATCTAAGCCGGCGGTTTAATCCTTGCATGTTGGTTAATGCTGTGGTATTATTAATAAGGAATATGCATTGAACAGGAATTATTATTTGATCTCAGGAGAGGAGTGGGTTAAACCCACTCCTTAATTAAATAATTGGATAGAAGTGCTGGAATCTGTAAAGCGAAGTGATACCGGAAACTTTCGAGTTTAGCGGGGGGAGAACGATTTTTGGTAAAAACTAAACTCAAACACAGGAAAAATTTCATCGTGAACAGAGGATTTTAAAAATGAATAACGAACAGAGGATAACAAGTTCAAAGGAGATGATGTGCAGTGAAGACTTCCGAAAGAGTAGCCGGCCGGGTTGAAACCATGCTAAGTGGTGAAGATCTCGAGCTCGTCGCCGTCGATTACGTAAAAGAAGGCTCCGAAAGAGTTTTGAGAGTTTTTATCGAAAATAGAGAGGGAGAGGTTGATCTGGAAGACTGCGAAAGAATAAGCAGAGGGCTTTCCGACTGGCTGGATGAGGAGGATTTTATCTCGGAAAGCTATATTCTTGAAGTGTCCTCGCCAGGACTGGAAAGACCTCTCAGAGGCAGAGAGGATTTTTCCAGATTTGCCGGCGAAAATGTCTTTATCAGGACCTATGCTCCTATCGAGGATAAAAAGGAATTCACCGGAATTCTTCAGGGGATAGATGATGACACCGTCGAGGTGATGCTCAAGGAGAACGGTAAAAGAGTGGCGCTGCCCTACAGCAGCATCGCCAAGGCGCGTCTAGATGTAGATTTTCAGCTGGAATGAGGAGGCTAAGATATGAATTTTGATTTTCTTCAGGCCCTCGACGATATAGAACAGGAAAAAGATATTCCCAAAGAGATTTTGATCGATGCGCTGGAGACAGCGCTGGAATCAGCCTATAAAAAAGATTATGGTTCCAAGGAAAATGTCCACGTAGAGGTGGATACCGATCGAGGGGAGGTAAAGGTCTACTCCCGCCGACGTGTGGTCGAGGAAGTGGACAATGAAAATTTTGAAATAGATATGGAAAGAGCGCAGGAAATCGATTCTGAGGTCGAAATAGAGGATGTAATCGATGTGGAGATAACCCCTGCTGACTTCGGTCGAATAGCTGCTCAGACGGCCAAACAGGTCATCATGCAGAGGATTAGAGAGGCCGAGAGAGATGTAATTTACGAGCATTATAAGGAAAAAGAGGGCGAATTTATAACAGGCACCATTCAGCGATTTCAAAATGATCATATTTTGATAGATATGGGCAAGACGGAAGCTCTTTTGCCCCCTTCCGAGCAGATCGAAGATGAAAATTACGAGGTCGGGGACAGGATAAAGCTGTATATAGTCGAGGTGAGCTCTACCACCAAAGGACCGAAAATTTTGGTCTCGAGAACCCATCCGGGATTACTATTGCGGCTTTTCGAAATTGAAATACCGGAAATATTCGACGGCACCGTGGAGATAAAGGCAGTGGCCCGAGAGGCCGGCAAAAGATCAAAAGTTGCCGTAGCCTCCAATGAGGAAGATGTCGATGCTGTTGGAGCCTGCGTGGGCCCTCGGGGCAGCCGGGTGCAGGCCATAGTCGATCAGTTAAATGGCGAGAAGATAGATATTGTGGAGTGGAATCCTGACCCGGGCGAATTGATTGCCAATTCTTTAAATCCCGCCGAGGTCAAAGAGGTCAATATAGATGAAGAGGAACAGGTGGCAGAAGTTGTTGTTCCTGACTTCCAGCTTTCGCTTGCCATAGGTAAAGAGGGGCAAAATGCCCGTCTGGCTGCTAAATTAACCGGCTGGAAGGTCGATATTAAAAAAGAATCTGAGTTCGAAAGCGGAGGTGAAGAAGAAACCTCTCCTACAGATAGCGAAATTGATTCAGAGAAGGCTGAAGAACCTGAAAGCGAATCTCAGAGTGCAGAAGAGGACGAAAATATAGGAGATGAAGAGGAGATTGAAGATGAGGACGAGGGGCTAGAAGAATCATCGAATTCGGAAGAGCTTTCTGAGCAAGAACAGGCTGAAACAGCTGAAGATGAAGTGATTGATTAAAAAAGTGCCCTTTGAGGCCAACCTAATTCTATCTGACTTCCAATTAAGGAGGGAAATTTCTTGAGCGCCAGCCCGCTGGAAGAATGTGCAGGTTGCGGTGATCTCAGGGACGAAATTGAACTGATGAGAGTGGTTAATAATAAAGGTGAAGTAAAAGTGGATCCGGGGTCCGATCTGCCGGGCAGGGGGATCTATCTTTGTCCTCAGGTGAAATGTCTGGATTTAGCCTGTGAGAAAAACGCTTTAAAGCAGGAGCTGAAAGTTGAAATAACAGACGAACTGTACGAATCGCTGGTTGAGGAGATCAAACATGGATAATTTGAACAGGTAAAGATGCAGTACCGCTGCATTTTAAGCTGTATTTTTTACGGAGGTGGTTCTTTTGGGAAAATTGAGAGTATACGAACTGGCCAGGGAGATGGATTTAGAGAGTCTGGAGGTAGTTGATCTGCTTCAGGACCTGGATATTGATGTATCAAGTCACATGGCAACTATAGATGATGAAACTGCCGAGCTGGTCAAAGAAATTTATTACGAGGACCAGGGGCAGCAGAGCGAAACCGAAAAAGAAACTGAAGATACATCCGCAGACGAAAAATCTGAAGATACGGAAACAAAAGAGCGGCAAAGACAAGAATCTGAGGACTCATCTTCAGCAGTCCGGACGCGGGAAAAAACTCTGCCGGAGATTGCCCCTCCGGTAACCGTCAAGGAGCTGGCTGAAACTGCCGGCATCCCCTCCAACCGGTTGATAAAATCCCTGATGGGACTCGGTATTATGGCCAATATCAACTATTCTCTGGAAGAGGATACTCTGGAGGAAGTTGTTGAGGAGCTCGATCTGGATGTGACAGTTGAAAGCGGGGAAGAGGAAGATATCGAACCCTGTTCTGATCTCAAAGTTATGACCGATTTTGAGGACAGGGATGAGGATTATGAACTGAGACCTCCGATAGTGACTGTAATGGGTCATGTCGACCACGGCAAAACCACTCTGCTCGATGTAATTCGTGAAACCAAAGTGACCGAGACCGAAGCCGGAGGGATCACCCAGCATATTGGAGCCTATCAGGTCACCGTAGAAGGAGAAAAGATCACCTTTATCGATACACCCGGACACGAGGCATTCACCTCCATGCGGGCCCGGGGAGCTCAGATCACCGATATAGCAATTTTAGTTGTAGCTGCCGATGACGGTATCATGCCGCAGACTGTCGAGGCGATCAATCACGCTCAGGCAGCGGAAATACCGATGCTGGTCGCCATAAATAAAATAGACAAGCCCAATGCCCAGCCCGAACAGGTAAAACAGCAGATGACTGAATACGGGCTTGTGCCCGAAGAATGGGGAGGAAAAACCATATGCGTGGAAATCTCCGCTCTGCAGGGAGAAAATATAGATGAACTTCTGGAGATGATAATCCTGCAGGCCGAGATTGAAGAGATTATGGCCAACCCCCATCGTCCGGCCGAGGGCGTCGTTATCGAAGCTGAGCTCGATAAAGGTCGGGGCCCGGTAGCTACAGTGCTGATCAAAAACGGCACACTCAATGTGGGCGATAATGTTCTGGCCGGTTCAGTCTGCGGCCGGGTGAGGGCTATGATAGATGAACATGGACAGCGGATCGAGAGGGCCGGTCCGGCCACTCCGGTAGAAATTTTAGGATTTTCCGATGTTCCGGCTGCCGGTGATTTTCTCCAGGTGCTCGCGGACGAACAGCGGGCGAGAGAGGTAGCTGCTGAACGCAAAGAAGAACAGCTTGAGATCAGAAGAAAGGCCGATACCGGAGTCACTCTCGAGGACTTTTATGAGCAGGTCCAGGAGGGTGAAATTCAGGAGCTCAATCTTATCATCAAAGCCGATGTACAGGGTTCGCTCGAGGCTCTGCGCCAGGCTTTAAAGGATATGAGCACCGATGAGGTTGGTATAAATATTATCCACACCGGTGTGGGTGCCATAACCGAGACCGATGTCGATCTGGCCAGCGCTTCCAATGCTATCATCATCGGATTCAATGTTAGACCCGGCCTTAACTCACAGCAGTATGCTGAAAAGGAAAAGGTCGATATCCGCACCTATAGAGTTATATACAAGACGCTTGAAGATATCAGAGATGCCATGGAGGGTATGCTCCAGCCCGAATTAAAAGAAAGAGTCAGAGGACATGCCGAGATCAGACAGATCTTCAAGGTTCCTGATATCGGTAATGTGGCCGGAGTATATATCAGAGACGGAATTGTAAATCGCAATTTCCAGGTGAGAGTCATAAGAGATGGCATCGTAAAACATGAAGGAGAAATTTCCTCCCTCAAACGCTTCGAGGATGATGTCAGAGAGGTCAAAGAAGGATATGAATGTGGAGTTGGTATAGCCAACTATGATGATATAAAAGAGGGAGATATCCTCGAATTTTACGATTATAAAGAGGTTAAGCGTACACTTTAACCTCCGGTTTTAAAAGAGAGGTGAGAGCTATGGTCAAAGAACGCGACAGAAGACTGGGCGAACTTTTAAAAGAGGAGATCAGTAAGATAATCAGAAGAGAGGTGAGAGATCCCCGCATAGGTGATTTTGTCTCGGTCACCGAGGTCGATGTAAGCGGTGATCTGAGGCATGCCAAAGTTTATATCAGTGTGATGGGCAGCGAGAAAGAAAAGCAGGAAACCATGGACGGTCTGAGCGAAGCCAACGGTTATATTCGCTGCCTTGTAGGGGAGAGAATAACAGTATACCACACGCCTGAGCTGGTCTTTAAGTACGACGAATCTATCGAACACGGTATTCACATCTCCGAAATAATCAAAGAAGCCCGGGCCGAAGACAAACAGGCCATGGAAAAGCGTCAGAACAGCGATCAGGAGAATGACAATGAGGAAACCGCTGACAGCGGTGAAAAGCAGGAAGAAAGAAAGGATTAGAATAAATGAATCCAGCCACTCCATTTACTTCTGAAAGCGATAATATTTCCGTCCTTCTGCAGGCCTTTGAGAGGGGCGGAAGTTTCTTTTTAATGGGACATATAGATCCTGACGGAGACTGTCTGGGCGCGCTGGCGGGCCTGAGCAATTTGCTGGCCGGTGCTGGTGGAGATAACGAGATTATCGTATACGAGGAAATACCCAAAAAATTTGAGCTGGCATTTTCCGGGTTAAAAACTGGAGTTTCTCTGTATGATGAGGATATTCCTCTCGAGGACTGCGATGCTCTTATAGCACTGGACTGCAGCGATATCGACAGGTTAAAACCGGCCCGCGATAGATTGGAGCGGATAAGAGAGCAAAGCGGCCGACCTCAGCTCATCAACATAGATCATCACGAGGATAACAGTCATTTTGGAAATATAAATCTGGTGGTTCCTTCCGCAGCCGCTACGGGAGAAATAATTCTCGATCTGGCCGAAAAAGCCGGCCTGGAAATCGATTTTTCTGCTGCCCGGGCGCTGGCGCTGGCCATACTGGCCGATACCGGTTTTTTCCGCTACAGCAATACCAGCCGCAGGGTGATCGAAAAAGTTTTGAGATTGATGGATGAAGGAGTGGACCTTTACGAAATTAACCGCAGCCTTTATGCCAGTCACAGGCCGGGAGTTATCCAGCTTTTAGGGCGGGCTCTTACCTCTTTGAGAACTGCTGCCGGAGGGAAGATAGCCTACCTCAAATTGAGAAACATAGATTATCAGCTCACCGGAACCGGTCCCGAAGATAGAGAAGGATTTGTCAATTACGCCCGCGATATCGATGGGGTGGAGGTCGGCCTTATTTTCAGCGAGGAAGAAGAGGGTATTAAGGTCAGCTTCCGTTCCAATGAATATCTCAGGGTCAACGATATAGCCGGAAAATTTGGGGGCGGAGGCCATCCCCGGGCGGCCGGCTGTCTTCTTGATTGTGACCTGGATAAAGCGGTCGAGACCATTATCGCTGAGGTGGAAAAACATGTCTAAAAAAGCCGGCATAATCAATGTTTTCAAGCCGCCGGGCATGACATCCTTTGATGTCGTGGACTGGCTGCAGAAATTTCCAGGCGTACACAGGGCGGGACATACCGGCACTTTAGATCCCCGGGCAGCGGGGGTTTTGCCTGTCTGCTTGAACAAAGCCACGAAAATTATTCAATTTTTGCCCGGCGATAAAAAAGAATACCGCTGCCAGATCGAGCTGGGCATCAAAACAGATACCCTCGATAAAGAGGGGGAAGTTCTGGCAGATTCTGAACTGCC
Organism: Halarsenatibacter silvermanii; assembly: GCF_900103135.1. Classification (NCBI taxonomy): domain Bacteria; kingdom Bacillati; phylum Bacillota; class Clostridia; order Halanaerobiales; family Halarsenatibacteraceae; genus Halarsenatibacter; species Halarsenatibacter silvermanii. The sequence goes on from NZ_FNGO01000006.1 coordinate 69,219, forward strand.
CCGACTGACGCGCGAGGAACTGGAGGAAATTCTGGAGAAATTTCGCGGAGAAATAGAGCAGTTACCTCCCATGTACTCAGCCGTGAAAAAGGATGGTAAAAGGCTTTATGAGCTGGCCCGCTCCGGCGAGAAAGTAAAAAGAGAGCCGCGAGAGGTGACGATAAAAAATCTGGAACTCATAGATTTTAATCCTCCCTGTTTAACCCTCGATATAACCTGTTCGCCGGGAACCTATATCAGATCTATTGCCCGGGATATCGGGGAAGAACTGGACTGCGGAGGGATCCTGAGCTTTTTGATAAGAAATGCTTCCGGGAATTTCACCCTTGATTCGGCGCTGACCTTTACCCGGATAGCTGCAGCTAAAAAACTGGATGATATCATGATGGATCCTACCGAGCCGCTTACCTATCCGGAGCTCAATGTGAAGAAAAAAGCGGTTGAGCAGGCTGTTAACGGCAACCTTCTGCCGGAAGAAGCTTTTGAGGAAGTTATTCCGGAGTCAGATCTCGATGAAAAAGATCAGAGGTTTATTATCAGGGGTCCGGAGGGTATGTTTATTTCAATAAGCAGATTGAGCAAAGATGAAACCGGCAGGGTTTTTAAGCCTGAACGCGTTTTTAATCTCTGGGTATAGTCAGCAAAGCTGGAGGTAAATAAGATGAAGGTATATAAAGATGATGAGTTTTCTGAATACCAGGATAAAGCCACTTCCCTGGCTCTGGGAACTTTCGACGGCCTGCACCGGGGACATCAAAAGGTCATCAAAAAAGCCAGAAATAATGCCAGGTGCAGTGATCTAGCCGCAGGAATTTTTTCTTTCGTTCCCCATCCCCGCCGGGTGCTTAATCAGGAGGAAGGGCCGAGGGTAATATGTTCTCAGCGGCAGAAAAAAGAAATACTGCAGGAAATTGGCCTCGATTATTATTTTTGTCAGGAGTTCACCGAAGAATTTTCGCGGATGAATTTTAAGGATTTTATCGCCGGTATCCTCTGCGATGAGCTGAAGAGCGGGCAGCTGGTGGTGGGTAAAGATTTTACTTTCGGCCACAGAGGAGAAGGAACGAGCCAGGATTTAAAAAAAATGGGCAGATATCTGGACTTCGAAGTAAAGATAGTTTCCCCTCTCAGAATAAAGGGTAAAAAAATATCAAGCACCAGGATAAGAAAGTTGATTTCGGAAGGAAGAGTGGGAAAAATTCCTCCCCTTTTGGGCAGAAAATTCGCCCTGGCCGGCAGAGTTGTTCACGGTTCCGGTCGGGGTCATGAGATAGGTTTTCCCACGGCCAATCTCGAACTGGAGGCTGATTATGTCAGGCCCAAAAAAGGAGTTTATGCCGGTTATGTCGTTCATGAGGAGAAAGAGTACCGCTCTATAGCCAATTTTGGCAGAAATCCCACCTTTTCGGAGGAGGATTTTCGGGTAGAAATTCATATTCTCGATCTGAAAGAGGATAGAGATTTCTACGGCAGCCGGCTGGAGTTCACTCCGGTGGAGTTTATTCGCGAAGAGCAGAAATTTGATTCGGTTGAGGGGCTCAAAGAGACGATAAAATCCGATATTCTTTACACCAAAAAAATTTTATGATATTCTGAAATAGGTGGAATGAGAAGTTGTATCTGATTTTTTACTACCCTGACTGGGATTTGCGCTCACACCGGCGGAGTCTCGGTCAGCGGTTTATACCAGCATAGGGAGGTGTAGTTTAAATGATTACCAAAGAAGAAAAACAGGAAATAATCGAGGAATACCGGCGTGAAGAGGGCGATACGGGCTCGCCAGAAGTGCAGGTAGCGCTTTTAACCGCCCGTATTAAGGATTTAACCGAACATCTTAAAGATCATAAGCTGGATCACTCTTCGCGCAGGGGATTGATCAAGATGGTGAGCAAAAGAAAAAAGCTGCTAAAATATCTCAAGAATAACGATATCGAGAGATATCGTGAATTTATTGAAGATATTGGTATAAGAGGATAGATCAGACATGAGCGGGTTTAACCACCCGCTCTTATTGTTAACTAAAAATTTCAGGAAAAATAATCGCTTAGCAAGGAGGTTGATTTATGGAAAAGACCTGGAGTACCGAGATAGCAGGAGAAGAACTCTGTTTTGAAACCGGCAAATATGCTCAGCAGGCCAATGGTTCGGTTATGGCAAGTTATGGCGACACGACCATTCTGGTGACCGCCACCATGGAAGAACCGAGAGAGGGTATAGACTATCTACCCCTGATGGTAAATTATGAGGAAAGGGTCTATGCAATCGGTGAAATACCGGGAAGCATAACCAGAAGAGAGGGCAAACCCAGAGATGAAGCGACTTTATTTGCGCGCTTAATCGATAGACCTCTAAGGCCGCTTTTTCCTCAATCACTCCGTCATGATATTCAGGTGATCGCCACAGTATTATCCGTCGACGATGATTGTGCTCCGGAAATTGTGGCCATGAACGGCGCTTCTGCGGCATTGATGATTTCCGATATTCCTTTCGATGGACCTATAGCTGGTGTCAAGATGGGGCTGGTCGATGATGAACTGATTGTCAATCCTGACGATGAGCAGTGTGAAAAAAGCGAACTTGATCTCATGGTAGCCGGCAGCGAGGATGCTGTGATGATGGTTGAGGGCAATGCTCAGGAGCTTTCCGAAGAGATGGTGGTGGAAGCTATCGACACCGCTCACGAACATATAAAAGAGATAGTAAAGCTGCAAAAAGAGATGGCCGCCGAGATCGGCCAGGAAGAGATGGAAGTAGATCCTCCCGAACTACCCGACGAGCTCAAAGATAAGGTGGAAGAGCTGGGCTCTGAAAAGATGAAAGAGGCTGCTTTCACGAAGAAAAAACTGGAACGCGAAGAGAATATGGACGCCGCCCGGGAAGAGATCATGGGCGAGCTCGCTGAAGAATTAGATGAAGAAACATTTTCGGAGTACGAGAATATGCTGGAAGATGAGCTCGATGACCTGGCCAAAAAACTCGTCCGCCGGGAAATAATCGAAAATGGTAAACGCCCTGATGGCAGAGATCTAGATGAAGTCAGGCCGATCGAGTCCGACGTCGGATTTGTTCCCAAGGTACATGGCTGCGGCATGTTCAAAAGAGGAGAAACTCAGACTTTAAGCGTTTTAACTCTGGGAGCATCCAGCGATGAGCAGATTCTTTTTGGACTGGGAGAAGAGGAGACCAAAGGCTTTCTCCATCATTATAACTTCCCGCCTTACAGCGTTGGTGAAACCAATCCGCTCCGCGGTCCGGGCAGAAGAGAGATAGGTCACGGAGCTTTAGGTGAAAAAGCTTTAAGTCCGGTGCTGCCGGACGAGATAGACTTTCCTTATACAATCCGGCTGGTTTCTGAGGTGCTGGAGTCGAACGGTTCTACTTCTCAGGCCAGTATCTGCAGCAGCTGTCTGGCCATGATGGACGGGGGAGTGCCTCTCAAATCGCCGGTGGCCGGAATCGCCATGGGACTGATGAAAGAAGGCGATGATATAGCTATTCTTTCCGATATCCAGGGCCTTGAGGACTTCTTCGGCGATATGGATTTCAAGGTGGCAGGTACCCGCGAAGGTATAACCGCCCTGCAGATGGATATCAAAGTTTCAGGCATTTCCAAAGAGATCATGAAAAAAGCTCTCAATCAGGCCAGAGAGGGCAGGCTGCATATCCTGGACAGGATGAGCGAAGTCATAGCCGAGCCCAGATCTGAACTTTCACCCCATGCCCCGCGCATGATAACTCTGGAGATTGATCCCGATAAAATCCGTCATGTGATAGGACCCGGCGGTAAAATGATCAATAAGATCATAGATAAAACCGGTGCTCAGATAGACATTGAGGATGATGGCACCGTCTACATCCTCTCCGAAGATCAGGAAGGTGGAGAGGAAGCCAGAAATATGATAGAGGAATTAACCCGGGAAGTCGTGGTAGGCGAGATTTATACCGGCAAGGTCAAGAAGATAGTCAATTTCGGAGCTTTTGCCGAGATAGTTCCCGGCCGGGAAGGCCTGATTCATATATCCGAACTGGCTGATTATCACGTCAATGAAGTTGAAGATATTCTGGAAGTCGGAGATGAGGTGCCGGTTAAGGTGACCGAGATCGACGATCAGGACAGATTAAATCTCTCCCGCATCCAGGCCATAAAGGAGATGGATGAAGAAGAGAAAGAAAAGTACGATCTTTAAACATTAGCCTTTTGACCGATTCAGGAGTTTTAAATGGACTTTTCAGTCCATTTAATCTCCTGCTTTTATTTTTTTGTCTTTTTATCTTTTGTTTTGGGTTCAGTCACAACGAGAGGAGAATATATGAAGCTGGGAAAACATGTTTCTATAGCTGGAGGACTGGACAAATCTGTTGAACGGGCCGTCGATATAGGTTGTAATGCCGTACAAATTTTTGTGAAAAATCCGCGAGGCTGGCAGGGCAAGAAACTGACCGAAGAGGCTCAATTTGATTTCAAAGAAGCCAGGCAGGAGGCGGCTTTGGACCCGGTGGTGGTTCATTCCACCTATCTTATCAATATAGCCTCTCCCAAAGAGGATCTCTGGCAGAAATCAGTGGCCGGTCTGAAAGATGACTACCGGCGCTCGGATAGGCTGGGAGCGGATTATCTCGTCTTCCACCCGGGCAGTCATACCGGCTCGGGCCGAAAGGCCGGAATAGAGAAAATAGCCAGGGGTATAGATGAGGTCCTGCAGGATGTGGGAGGCAGCACCGGGCTGCTCCTGGAAAACGTGGACGGAGCGGGAACCAAGATCGGTTCCAGCATGGAAGATCTCAATGAAATTATCTCTCTGAGCGACTTTGGCAGTGAGCTGGGCATCTGTATAGATACATGTCATGCCTTCGCCTATGGTTATGAGGTGAGCAAATACGACGGTCTAAACAGGCTTCTCGATGATATCGATAAAAATATCGGTCTGGAAGCACTGAAGGTTTTGCATATCAATGATTCCGTTCATGAACTGGGCAGCGAAAAAGATGAACATGCTCACATCGGCGAAGGAGAAATCGGTTTTGCAGGTTTTGAGCAGATCATAAATAACGAAGTTATTGAAGATCGGCCTTTCATCCTGGAAACTCCCTGGTTTGATGATCGGGAAGATGATCCAGATGTCGATAAAATAAAAGATATGAGAAAATAGGATATTTTGATAGGATGAACCAGAAAACAAATTCCGAGCAGATCAATTAAAAATACCGGAACAGGAGAATGAGCGAATGGACAGCAAAAAGATGCTTTCCCCCAGCACAGTCGAATTTATGCAGGAAAAAATTGTAAAAGCTGACAGCAATGAGGTCTTTTTTGCCGGCAGCTTCAATGAGGAAAAAAATGCTGTAGAATCCGTCAGGGTAATAGGTCGGGGTAACGAAAAGATGGCCCCGGCTGTAACCTCACAGCTCGAACCGGGGGAGTGCGTAATACATAATCATCCTTCCGGAGATCTACGGCCCTCAGCTGCCGATATTAAAATTGCCTCCAGAATGGGTGATAGAGGAATAGGCTTTATTATAATCGACAATGAAGTTTCGGAAGCCTATGTGGTGGTGGAACCGGCCGCTGTGGCCACACGCGAAGAGCTTTCCGAAGATAAACTCTGCAGTCATCTGCAGAAGGGCAGCAGTCTGGAAAAAATACTCCCCGGTTTTCAGGAGAGAAAAGAACAGCTGAAAGTTTTGAGCAGGGCAATCTCCGCTTTTAACGAGCGGGAAAAGGTGCTGATAGAAGCGGGCACAGGAGTCGGGAAATCCTTTGCCTATCTGCTGCCGGCCATATACTGGAGTCAGCTGAATGGAGATACCGTGGTCGTTTCCACCAATACAATAAATCTGCAGCAGCAGCTGATCGAGAAGGATATTATCCAGCTTAAAAAAATTCTTCCTTTCGATTTCCAGGCGGTCCTTGTCAAGGGGAGGAGCAATTACGTCTGTCTGAGAAGGGTTAAACAGATGATCTCCAGCGGCAGCGAGGAGGAAGAGGGAGAAAAGGAGGAAGAAAAAGAGAGCAGAGCGGAAAAAGTGGCGGAATACATCGACAGCTTGGCCAAGGAAAGCGAGGATTTTGGGGGCAGCTTCAGCGATCTTGATCTTTCTTTATCCCGGGAAATCAGATCTCAGCTGAAATCTGAAAGCGATCTGTGCCTCGGTTCCAGCTGTCATTATTTCGAAAACTGTTATTTTCATAAAGCCCGTGAGCAGTTACACCGCAGCGATATTCTGGTGGTCAATCATCATCTTTTGCTCTCCGATGTTGTTCTGAAGGGAGTTCAGGCCGGAATTATGCCGCGCTTTGATAAGCTGGTGGTCGACGAAGCCCACAACCTTTCTGAGGCCGCTCACAATATAAGCGGTCAGGAATTTTATCCGCCGGAGCTTTTGCGCACCCTGAAAAGGCTTAGAAACTCGCGCGGATCTCCGCTTGTCCGCCTGAGAAATATGGAGGTCGAAATTTCCGCAAATTTAAAAGGGGAGATATATCCCCTGATCGACAATAAAATCTGGCCCCTATGCCGCCGAATCGAGGAATCTCTTAACCAGTATGGAAGAGAGCTGCTCAAGCTGCTTTCCGAAGATGAGCACAGGCTGAGGCTGGAGGCAGGAGTTTTGAATGAGGAGGATAAAAATTCCTGGCAGGAGGCCGGCTTTGGGCTGCTCGAAAAGCTTGATGAGCTGCATAATTATTTGAGCAGAGCTATTGATCTTCTGCAGGCTGCAGAAGATGAGGAAAGACCCGGACAGAAAGGAATAATGGGAGAAATTGTCGGTTATGCCGATCGTATTAAAAACTTTTTTAATTCTCTGGAGATAAATCTTGATTTTAAAAGCCACAGCGATGATTTTGTCTTCTGGCTGCAGCGAGAAAATCACCGCAGTATATATCAGATAAGACAGAAAAACTCCCGCATCGAGGTGGATGAATTTCTGAATGAAGTGCTTTACTCGCGTCTTACCACCCTGGTTTTGACATCGGCAACCCTGGCCACCAGCGGAGATTTTTCCTATTTTAAATCCAAACTGGGGCTGGAAAATGCATCTGAACTGCAGCTTTCATCTCCTTTCGATTATAAAAACCAGGTAAAAGTCTATGCCTCACGGGATCTGCCGCCTGTGAACGACAGCGATTTTGTGGCCAAAATAAGTCCCTATCTGGCAGATTTTCTGCGGGAAAGCCAGGGAGGCTCACTGCTTTTATTTACTTCCTATAAGATGCTCAATGAAACCCGGTATGAGCTAAAAACAAAAATCAAAGACAAAGGTCCTGAACTTCTGGTTCAGGGGGAGTCATCCCGTCGAAAAATACTGGAACGGATGAAAAGAAAGGACAGGTCGATTTTGCTGGGAACTGCCAGTTTTTGGGAAGGTATAGATGTGCCGGGGGACTCTCTCAGCAACCTGGTGATCATGCGTCTGCCTTTTTCTGTGCCGACCGACCCGCTTTTCGCTGCTCGACAGGAACGAGTCGAGGAGCGCGGGGGCAGTCCCTTTATGGAAGTAGCTCTGCCCCGGGCGATAATTAGGTTTAAGCAGGGTTTTGGCAGACTTATAAGATCGAGAGACGACACAGGTAATATTTTGATCATGGACCGGCGCATCCTTGCCCGCCGCTACGGTCAGCACTTTCTTGATTCGCTGCCGGACGGGTGCGAGGTCAATGACGGATTACCCTGATCTTATTTTTCATCTGCAGCTCAGAAGCAGGAAATTTTCTATTATCGAAGAATATTTAAATTAGAATATAATTTAACCAGAACAACTAAAGCAGAGGAATGTGATAGTTAATGCTGCGAATATTATCTGCCACCCATTCTGGCTGTAAAAGCAGGTTTGACAGAGGAAAGCTTATTTTGACGATCAGTCTGATCTTTCTAGTGATTTCATGTGCTTTGCTGGCCGAAACTGCAGAAACAGCAAGATACCGACTGATTTATGTTGTGGGAGAGGGTGATACTCTCAGCCAGATCGCCGGCGAATTTGGCGTATCGACATCTGAGCTGGCGGAATGGAATGGCATCAACAACAATTCGGCGGTTCGGATCGGCAGTGAGCTGGAAATTCCCGTCAGAGGTGAAAAGACAGAAAGAAATTTTGATAAATCATTGACCGAAAGAGAAAACAGCTTTTCGCTAGCTTCGGACAGAGAAATGGCAGTGACAGTAAATCAAGGCAGCGAGAGACCAAAACTTGATCACATTGACCAGAGCGATCTCATCACCTACCATGTGAATGCTGGCGATACACTGTATGATGTGGCCAGAAGTTTTAACACATCGATGAGCGTCTTACGCGAACTAAACGATATGGAAGATAACACTCTCCGCAGCGGAGAGGAAATAGTCGTCCCCATCACTGAATTGAGCGAAAGAGAGGCCCTGGCCCGCTCTATTTCTGATCAGGAATTCGAACTTCTGAGCAGGATCATTCACGGCGAAGCGCAGGGAGAACCTCATCTGGGGCGCGTGGCTGTTGGGGCTGTGGTTTTAAACAGGGTCTTAAGTCACCGCTTTCCCAACAGCATCAGCGAGGTCATATATGATCAGGGACAGTTTTCTCCGGTGCAGGACGGTTCCTATCAGCAGCAGCCATCGGCCGATTCTCGTCAGGCAGCCAGAGAAGCGATCAACGGCAAAGATCCAACCGGAGGTGCTCTTTTCTTTTACAATCCTGACAAAGCAACGGATAGAGAATGGACTCAGCGGCGAGAGAAGGTAGTTACTATCGGCAATCATGTATTCATGAAATAATTTGGTCACAGGATGCAAAAATTGATCAGGATCGGGAGTGAACTGTTTTGAAAATAGAGATTAAAAGACTTGATGATGAGATTCCTCTGCCCGATTACCAGCACGCTGGCGATGCAGGGATGGATATATACTCGGCCGAATCGAAAACCCTGGCACCGGGCGAGAGAGGACTCGTAATGACCGGACTCAAGGTGGCCGTGCCGGAATATCATGCAGGCTTTGTTTATCCGCGCAGCGGCCTGGCTCTGGATGAAGGCGTTACAGTTTTGAATGCTGATGGAGTCATCGATCCAGGTTACCGGGGTGAGGTGGGCGTTTTGCTCATCAATCACGGTCAGAGCGAGTTCGAAATTAAAAAAGGCGATAGGATTGCCCAGTTAATAGTTCAAAAAGTGGAAGAGGTCGAATGGAAGGAAGTTGAGAAGCTTTCCAGATCTGAAAGAGGAGAGGGTGGATTCGGTCATACAGGCAAAAATTAATCACAGGACAGGGGAGGTAATACGATGAAACATCAAACCATGGAGCTAAAAAAAGATGAACTGGTCCTGCTGGACCAGCGGAAATTGCCAGGGAAGGTTGAATATTACACTGCGGAAGATTTTCGCGAGGTCGCTGAGGCCATAAGCAAGATGGTGGTGAGGGGAGCGCCGGCTATTGGAGCTGTCGGAGCTGCTGGTATCTATCTGGCCGCTCTGGAATACAGAAAAATGAGCGCTCAAGAGGCTTTTCAGCAGGTAAATAAAGCAGCCGAAATATTGAAAGAAGCCCGACCGACGGCTGTAAATTTGAGCTGGGCAGTCGATAGAATGATGAGAGTTTTGCAGAAAAACAAAAACAAAAATAGAGAGGCTCTTCTGCGGGTGCTGGAAAATGAAGCGCGCAATATAGCTCAGGAAGATGTCGAGACCAATCGCCAGATCGGACTCTATGGCCACACAGTAATTTCCGATAACAGCAGTGTTTTGACCCACTGCAATACCGGGGCTCTGGCCACGGTCGATTTTGGCACAGCTCTGGGGGTTATCAGAGAGTCCTTCAGGCGCAACAAAAATATTCATGTTTATGCCACCGAAACCCGTCCCAGGCTGCAGGGAGCAAGATTGACCGCTTTCGAACTGGTTGAAGAAAATATTCCCGCCACTCTGATAGTTGAAAGCGCCGTCGCTCCCAAATTGAGAGCCGGCGAAATAGATGTGGTTATAGTCGGGGCCGATAGAATTGCCGCCAACGGAGATACCGCCAACAAGATCGGAACCTATATGATCTCCGAACTGGCTCAACTCCACAGCGTGCCCTTTTATGTTGCCGCTCCGCGCTCAACGGTTGATTATTCTCTGAACAGCGGTCAGGAGATAGAGATAGAGCGCAGATCGCGGGAAGAGGTCGTGAACATTGGTGGCAGCCGGATTGCTCCCGAGGATATAACGGTCGATAACCCTGCTTTCGATATAACTCCGGCCGAAAATATCACGGGCATCATCACCGAACACGGCATAATAAGTCCACCATTTAAATCGGGACTTGACGAGATTAAAGACGATTAAGTTAATAAGTCGATTAGAGGCCATTTAAGCAAAGGACTATCTTAAATAAAGAGCCATCTTAAAGGAGGATAAATATGTCTGTCAGCAAAGAAGGTCAGGTTTACCGTTGTGATGTGTGCGGCAATGTTGTAAAAGTTCTGGAAGTCGGAGGAGGAGAGCTGGTCTGCTGTGGACAGCCCATGAATGCTGTTTCCAGCTATGAAGGGTAAATTTAGAAGATTTAAATCCTGCTCTGCTGAACGGAGATTGATTTTTCGATCAGCAGAGCATTTTTGTGGCAAAAAGTTTTGAGGGCAAATCAGTTAGGGGAATAAATTTGAATTATTTTGGGAGTTAAAAAGGGGGAGAACAATGGAAGATTTGATGGGAGAGGAAAGAGAATTAATCGATCTTTACCGGGAACACACTCAGCTGGTCAGAGACTGCCTGGAATCATTCTGTGAAGCTTTTGAATCTTTTCTGGAAGAGGGTATGACAGCCGATACCAGAGACCTGATTGAAGATGTCAATGAGAGCGAATCGGAAGCTGATAGAGTCAGAAGAGATATAATCAAACTTTTGATCGAAAAAAGATTTCTGCTCTCCAACACCCGCAGGGATTTCTTAACACTGCTTGAGTACACGGATAAAGTAGCTGACTATTCTGAAAGCACTCTCGATTACCTTATGCTCGAATCAGTTGCAATTTCGGGCGAAGACAGAAAAGATTTGATCAATATAATGAAAATCACCGCGGATATGTTCGAATATCTTCAGGAAGCGGTCGATCTGGTATTCCGCGATTATGAACTCGCCCTGGAAAGAGTGGCCGAAATCGAAAAGATGGAATCGGATATCGATACCCTGGAGAAAAAATTGATTGCCCGATTTTCCAACAGGGAAAACCTAAAACCCGGGGAAAAAGCTCTTTACAGGGACATTCTTATCATGATCACCGATCTTTCCGATATAATTGAGGATGCTGGCGATGAAATAGAGGTTATTGTAGCGCTCAGAAGATTATAAACAGACTGCGGGGGGATACCAATGTCTGCCAGCTATATTCTGGCTATCGATCAGGGAACCACCAGCACCCGGGCGATGATATTCGACCAAAAGGGCAAGATCGTGGAAAAATCTCAGCAGGAGTTTCAGCAGATTTATCCGAAATCAGGCTGGGTGGAGCATGATCCTGCTGATATCTGGGAATCGACCAAGTCGGTTATGTCGGCGGCTCTGCAGCAGTCTTCCCTGAAGGCTGAAAATATCGCAGGAATTGGAATCACCAATCAGCGGGAAACCACAATGATCTGGGATAGAGAAACCGGTGAACCCGTATACAACGCTATCGTCTGGCAGTGCCGAAGAACCACCGATATATGTGCTGAATTGAAGGACAGGGGGCTTGAGGACATCTTCCAGCAGAAAACAGGCCTTCTTCTCGACCCTTACTTTTCCGGCACAAAAGTCAAATGGATTCTCGATAATATCGAAGGGGTAAGAGAAAGAGCTGAGAATGGAGAGCTCGTTTTCGGTACGGTCGACAGCTGGCTGATCTGGCGGCTCAGCGGAGGGAAAGAACACGTTACGGATTACACCAACGCTTCCAGGACTTTGATGTACAACATTCACGAGCTAGAATGGGATGAAGACCTTTTGGAAATTCTAGACATTCCCGCCTCTCTGCTGCCGGAGGTACAGGAGAGCAGCAGCATATTTGCCCGTACCTCGCCGCAGAACTTTTTTGGCTATGAAAAGCCCATAGCCGGGATAGCAGGTGATCAGCATTCCGCTACCTTCGCTCAGGCCTGCTATAAAAAAGGCATGATAAAATCCACTTACGGAACCGGCGCTTTTATGCTGATGAATACCGGCGCGGATTCTTACATCTCCGAAAACGGCCTGCTTACCACCATAGGCTGGGGTCTAGAAGGGGAAATCAATTACTGCCTGGAAGGCAGCATCTTCAATGCCGGTTCGGCAGTGCAGTGGCTGAGCGATGAACTGGAGCTTTTGAGCGATCCGGCTGATTCTGAATACTTTGCTCAAAAGGTCGATGATACCGACGGCGTCTATATAGTTCCCGCCTTTACCGGCCTGGGTGCTCCTCAGTGGGAGCCCCGAGCCCGCGGTACTGTTGTGGGAGTGAGCAGAGGCACAACCCGCAATCACCTGATTCGGGCCACACTGGAAGCGGTGGGATATCAAAGCCAGGATCTGCTCGAGGCTATGTACGATGATACCGGTATAGAATGCCGGGAGATAAGGGTTGACGGCGGCGCAGCCAGCAACGGGTTTTTGCTTCAGTTTCTGGCAGATATAGCCGATACAACCGTGCAGCGGCCTGTAAATACCGAGACGACCGCGGCTGGAGCCGCCTATCTGGCCGGACTTGCTGTAAACCTCTGGTCGGATAAAGAGGAGATTAGAGGAATGAGGAGAGTGGATAAGGAAGTTCACACCGGAGATCGATCAAGCCCGCAGGGAGGAGCTTATTTCTGGCTGGAAAAGAGCTATGAAATCGACCCTGGACTGGGCTGAGATCGAGCGGTAAAAGAAGCCTGCTAAAATTTAATTTGCAAATCAGCTCTGAATGGCTTATAATAGAGAACAGAAGATCAAATTCACAAATTATATATAGTTAAACATTTATAGGTTATGGTTGAGAATAAGAGAGAACCATTACCTGCCGGGGCATTTCTATGTCCTGTGGAGGTGATGGTTCTCTTTTTTTGTTTGCCAAAGATATTTGAAGGAGGGTTTTTATGAGTAAAAATACCAGAGATGAGTACGATGTGGTCATTGTGGGCGGGGGAGTTGTGGGGTCAGCCATCGCCCGGGAGCTGAGCAGGTATAATATTTCTCTGTGCCTGGTTGAAAAAGAATCTGATGTGGCTTCTGGAACCTCCAAGGCTAATTCAGGAATCATACACGCCGGTTACAATGCTGCTGAAGATACGCTCAAAGGCAGGCTGAATGTTGAGGCAAATCCCGTCTTTGATGAACTCTGTGCTGATCTGAATGTGCCTTTCGCCAGAATTGGTTCGCTGGTAGTGGGATTTGATAAAGACGATATTGATTATCTGAAGCGGGAAAAGAAAGCAGGAGAAAAAAGAGGTATTCCCGGCCTGAAAATTTTAAACAGGGAGGAACTGCGGGAAAAAGAACCCGACATCCATCCTGAAGCAGAACTGGCACTTTATGCTGAAACGGCCGGTATTGCCTCACCCTACAAGCTGACTATCCGTCTGGCGGAAAATGCAGTGAAAAATGGCGCCGACGTCAGATTGAATACTGAAGTTTTGGAGATCGATACGGAAAAAGGCCGGATTAAAAAGGTGATTACCGATAGAGGCAGCCTAAAATGTTCTGTGGTGGTGAATGCCGCCGGAGTTTACGCCGATAAAATCGCAGCCATGGTCGGTGAGGATTACAGCATAACACCCCGCAAGGGTGAGTATCACCTCCTGGATAAGGAATACGGAGACAGCGTAAATCACGTCATTTTTCCGATGCCCGATGAAAAATCCAAGGGAATTTTAGTCACTCCCACCGTGGCCGGCAATCTGCTTTTAGGACCTAACTCGGTCGAGATAGATGATAAAGAAGATGTTACCGTAAGCGCAGCCGGTCTGCAGGAGGTTAAAGAGGGGAGCAAAAAACTCTTCCCCGATCTGCCGGACGATGGAGTAATAGCTTCCTTTGCCGGCCTGAGAGCGACCCTGCCGCATGAGGATTTCAAGATAGAACCGCTGGAAGAGCCGCTGGGATTTATCGAGGCGGCGGGAATACAATCGCCCGGACTGACCTGTGCTCCCGCCATAGCCTGGATGGTAAGGGATTTGATCGAAGAAATCAGCCCGGATCTGGAAGAGAATCTGGATCTCCAGCTTAAAAAAGATTTTGATCCGACTTTGCCCCATCATCCTCATCTTCGAGATTTTTCCGACTGCCGGCAGAACTGGCAGCCTCAGTTCGAAAAAAACCGCGATTACGGACAGGTCGTCTGCAGGTGTGAACATGTGACCAGAGGAGAGATCATCGATGCTCTCGATAGACCTCTGGTATCGCCGACTCTTGACGGGATAAAAAGAAGAACCAGAGCTGGCGGTGGCAGATGTCAGGGCGGTTTTTGCGGACCGCGCGTGGCCGAAATAATTGCTGAAGAGCTGGGAATTTCTCCTCTGGAAGTGACCAAAAGCGGTCCCGGATCGGAAATTTTAGCCGAGAGGGTCAAAGATTTGAAACCGGATTCCGACTTAACTTACGGGGTAGGTGAAAGCCATGATTAAAAAATGCGAACTGGCCATCATAGGTGCCGGTCCAGCCGGTCTGGCAGCGGCCATTTCCGCCTATGATGCCGGTGTAGAGGACGTTGTTCTGCTGGAAAGAGATAAATATCTGGGTGGTATTCTTCAGCAGTGCATACACAACGGTTTCGGCATAGATTATTTCGATGAAGAACTTACCGGACCTGAGTACGCCGAAAGATTCATAAGGGAAGTCAGAAACAGAGATATCGATGTTAAAATGAACACTATGGTTTTGGATATAAACGAAGATAAACTGATAAGCGCGCTCAATGAAGAGGAAGGGGTGATCAATCTCAAAGCCGAGTCGGTGGTGCTTGCCATGGGCTGCCGGGAACGAACCAGAGAATCGATAAAGATTCCCGGACACAGACCGGCCGGAGTGCTGACAGCGGGAACCGCTCAGCGTTATATTAATATCGAGGGCTATCTTCCGGGAAAAGAGGCGGTAATTCTCGGTTCTGGCGATGTAGGTCTAATAATGGCCCGCAGATTGACGCTGGAAGGAGCCGATGTCAAAGCCGTGCTGGAGATAATGCCCTATTCCTCGGGGCTTATAAGAAACAAAGTGCAGTGTCTGGATGATTTTGGCATCCCTCTCAAATATCAGCATACGGTTAAAAGAATACACGGCCAGGAGAGGCTCGAAGCTGTCGACATCGTGCAGGTCGATGATGATTTTAATGAAATCCCGGGCACCGAGGAAAGGATAAGCTGTGACACATTACTGCTCTCGGTAGGATTGATACCGGAAAATGAGCTGAGTAAAGAGATGGGGCTTGACGTGCTGCCCGACAGCGGCGGGGTTAAAGTAAACGAAAAAAGAGAGACAGAGATTCCGGGTGTTTTTGCCTGCGGCAATGTGCTTCAGGTTCACGATCTGGTCGATTATGTAAGTGAAGAAGCAGAGATAGCCGGGCAGGCAGCAGCGGATTACATTCTGGGAGATCTTGCCGGCCGGGATGAAAAAGTACCTGTCTCTGCCGGTCTGGGTATAAATTATGTGATTCCTCACGAGCTGGAATATCTCTCCCGGGGTGAGAACCGGCTGAAGTTCTTTATGAGAGTTGATTCTCCTCAAGAAGACGTAAATATCGAAGTTGCCACTCCCCGGGGTGGAAAGATAGCATCTTACGGAAGAGATATCGTAACCCCCGGTGAGATGGAATCTGTCACTGTTCCCTATCAGCTTTTCGATAGAGCTGAAAACCTTAAAGAACTGAAAATTTCTCTGACCAGAAAGGAGGAGGACTGATGAGTGAAAATGAGATCGAAGAAACCTTAATCTGCGTCAATTGCCCCAAAGGCTGCCGCATAGAAGTGGAAGCTGAAGGTGATGAAATAATAAATATGGATGGCTATGAGTGTGCACTGGGACGCGATTACGCCATCGAAGAGTTTAAAAACCCCACCCGAATTCTGCCCACTACTGTGAGAGTTAAGGGAGGAGTGCTGCCGCTGGTTCCGGTTAAATCCGAAGATCCGCTGCCCAAAAACAAGATCGGCAGGGCAATGAGAGAACTGGCTGAGGTCGAAGTTCCGGCGCCTGTCCAGCTGGGACAGACTGTAAAATCGAACGTTGCTGGTACAGATGTCGACATGGTGGCCACCCGCACAGTCAAAAAAGATGGTTCTTCAACCCCAGAAAATAAAACTGACAAAAGAAAAAGAAATCGCGAAAAAGTCTGTTGAATAAGTGAATATTGCGGTGAAATTTTGAGCCTCCCCTCCGGGGGGCTTTTTTTGTTAGCTTTTTATGCTAAAATTTGATAAAATGATTTAAGAATAGGAGGTAATTATTATATGGAATTTGCAGATTTAGAAGAGATAATCCATAAATACAGGGAGGATATGATCTCTGCGCTGAAAAAGCTGGTCTCATATGAAAGCGTGGAAGGAGAAAGCCAGCCGGGAAGTCCTTTCGGAGAAGAGGTTGCTGCCTGTCTGGAGGAAGCTTTGAACATCTCGGAAGATCTGGGATTGGAGACAAAAAATTATGAAGGGTATGCCGGTGCTGTTGAAATCGGAGAGGGGGAAGATCTTTTAGGAATACTCTGTCATCTTGACGTAGTGCCTGCAGGTAGTGACTGGAGTTATCCACCTTTTGAAGCGATCGAAGCTGATGATCGAATTTACGGTCGCGGCACTCTGGACAATAAAGGGCCGGCTGTGGGAGCTATTTTTGCCCTCAAAGCTTTAAAAGAGCTGGATATTGAGCTGGATAAAAGAGTCAGAGTCATACTGGGAACCAACGAGGAGAGCGGATTTGCTGGCATAAAATATTATCGGGAAAATGCAGAAATTCCGGAGCTGGCCTTTAGTCCTGATGCTGTTTTTCCCGCCATTCACGCAGAAAAAGGAATACTTATTTTCGATCTGGTTTCTGAATACGATAACAGGGGCAATAACAGCAGCAAAGCTGCTGACTTAAGCGGTGAAGTTAAACTGGTCGATATCGAAGGCGGCGAGGCACCAAACATGGTCCCGGATCGCTGCCGGGCCCGTCTGAAAGGAGATTTTGATTATCTGCTTCAGGAGGTCGAAAGTGCCAACGAATGCCGACCTGAAGATATTCGACTTGAGCTCAACAGAGGAGACGAATATTTTCACCTTATTCAGTACGGCGTGGCAGCTCACGGCAGCAAACCGCAGGACGGTAAAAATGCTGTTTCATACCTGATGGCGTTTTTGGATGCTCTGAACCTTGTTAATGACAATTTAAGCCGTTTTTGCAGCTCTTATAATGAATTGATCGGTCTCGATTATCTGGGGAAAAATATCGGCTGCGCTCTAAAAGATGATGTCTCCGGAAACCTGGTGTTCAATGTGGGTAAAATAAAGGCTGATGATAATCGATCTAGCCTGACAGTCAATATCAGATACCCCGTCAAGGAGACTGCCGAAAAAGTTTATGAGGGGATCGAAAATAAGATAGCCGACCACGGCTTAAAACTGGTTAAAAAAGAGCATAAAGAGCCGCTATTTGTCGATAAAGATGATCCGCTGGTGGAAACTTTGATGAGAGTTTATAACAACATAACAGGAGAAGAGGCTGAACCGATAGCTATCGGCGGCGGTACTTATGCCCGTTCCATGCCCAAAGCTGTGGCTTTCGGGCCTTTATTTCCGGGGGAATCCGAGCTCGCCCATCAAAAAGACGAGTTTATAAAAATCGAAAGTCTGCTGAAGAACGCGGCAATATATGCCTGTGCCATCGCCGAGCTGGCCTCCGATACAAAACTGGGATAATAAGAGCAGGAATATAAAAGTAAAACATAATTTGAGAGATGATAAAAGATGTTTAAATTAAATATCTCCTACAAAACCTTAATAATAAGGATCATTACATTTCTGATCATAGTAGCCGCCCTAAAATTATTTATTTTTCATTTAACACCCTTTTTTCTGGCTTTTCTGGCTGCTCTGATTCTGGAGAAACCGGTTTCTCTGCTTGCAAAGAAAATGCCCAGAATTGTAGCTGTGTTGATAAGTCTCTCGCTGTTTTTAATTATAGTAATAAGCATTATAATGCTTTTAGCTTCCAGTATAATCTCGGAATTGATAGAGCTGGCCCGCCTGCTGCCGGAATACAGGGATGCTATCTCGATGCAGCTGGAAAATCTGATTCAACAGCAGGAAGAATTCTTTGAGGTGATCCCGGACGAGGTGGCTTCGCTGCTCGAGCAGAATCTCTATCTGGTTTATCAGCGCGGAGAAAGAATTCTCTCTCAAACTATGAACAGAATATTGAATATAACATTCAATCTGCCCGGCATTATAATATTTATCATCTTCACTATATTTTCCACTTTCTTTATCAGCCGCGACAAGGAATATATTTTTTCTTCCATATCGAGAAAGGTGGATATATCGGATGAAAACAAACTGAAAATGATCAGCGATTTTTCCACCTATGTCAGGGTCCAGTTTTTCATCATTATTCATACCACTGTCTGGGTGGCTGTAGTTTTAAACCTGCTGGATTTCCCCTACGCATTTATGCTGGCCATTGCTGTCGGTGTGCTCGAACTCATTCCTGTCGTGGGACCAGGAGGAATATTAATCCCCTTATTTTTGCTAAATTTATTCTTCGAACCGCTCCACTCGCTGATATTGATTATAGTTTATATGATAATCTCCGGATTTCGACCTTTTCTGGAATCGAACCTGCTTGCTAAGAGCATCGGAGTGCATCCGCTCATATTGCTGCTGGGACTTTATGTCGGCCTTACCTTTATGGGTTTTCAGGGCATTATTTTAGCCCCGCTCTCGATAATTACTTTCAAGGTGATCATGGTGGCCGATGTAGGGATTTGATAGGATTCGCCTGCAAAGCAGAATTGAATCAAATATAGTTATAATAATGATCTTATACGATACCTATCAAATGATAACAGGAAGAACCAGATAATAAGCACTGATTATTTTTTTAAAAATGACTCAAATTGGAGATATTTTAGCAGGAATTTTGATAATAATGAAGAATATTAGTTTATGAAATGGATTTCATCTGAGGAGTCATCCAAAATATTCACAAAATAAGGGGGCTAAAAAAGTTGAGTAAGTTACTTATCTGCCTGCTAATTTTTTCCGTCATGTTTGCAGTTCCCGGTGATGTGGTGGAGGCTGATGAACCCGAGGTTGAACTGACCGTCGCCGGAGGTGCGGTGGGAGCAGAGCTGGAAGCCACCGAAAGAGCTGCTGAAATGTTTATGGAAGAAAATCCCGAAGTTGAAGTCACTGTCTATGATACGCCGGATTCGACCGATGAAAGAAGAAGTCTTTATCTGCAGTATTTTGAAGCCGAAAGTCCAGAGGTAGATGTTTATCAGGTCGATGTTATGTGGCCTGGAGATATGGCTGACCATCTTTTAGACCTTTATGAATACGGTGCAGAAGATTATGTCGATGAACACATCCAGGGTATAGTTGATAACAACACCACTGCTGATGGTGAACTTGTAGCCATGCCCTGGTTTGTAGATGCAGGCATAATGTATTATCGCGAAGATCTGCTGGAAGAGTATGATCTCGATGTTCCGGAAACCTGGGGTGAACTCGAAGAAAAAGCCAGAATAATTCAGGAAGGGGAAAGAGAAGAAAACCCCGACTTTCACGGTTATGTCTGGCAGGGCGATGCTTATGAGGGCCTGACCTGCAATGTGCTGGAATGGTTTGCCTCCAACGACGGCGGCACTTTTGTATCTCATGATGAAGAAGTCACGGTGCTCAATGAAAATAACGAATATATGCTCGATAAGGCTGCCGGCTGGGTGGGAGATATCTCTCCTTCTGGCATAACCGGTTATATGGAAGAAGATGCCAGGGCTACTTTCCAGAATGGCAATGCCGCTTTTATGAGAAACTGGCCCTATGCCTATCCCATGCTCGAAGATAGTGAAGCTTTCGGTCCTGAAGATTTTGGCGTAACCGAAATTCCTGCCGGGCCCGAGGGAGAGAGCGCAGCAACATTAGGAGGCTGGCAGATCGCAGCCAGTGAACACAGCGATCATCCTGAATACGCAGCCGAGCTTGCCCTCTTTTTGGCAAGCGAGGAAGTTCAGAAGGAAAGAGCTTTAATAGCCGGCGATCCGCCGACTGTAAAATCGCTATATGAAGACGAGGAAATATTAGAAGCCTATCCCTACTGGGAAGACTTCTATGAAGTGTTTGTCAATGCTGTACCCCGACCTTCGACGGTGACCGCGCCCGATTATCATGCTGTTTCCGAGGCAATTTACTCTGAAGCTCATAGCGTATTAACCGGCGATCAGGATGCCCTGACAGCTCTGGAATACATGGAAATCGAAATCATGGATATAACCGGATTTCCTCCCGGTGATCCCAACTAAAAGAGGATAACTTCTTTTCTGCCATAAGAATACACTGTCACATTATTCCGGGAGGAGAAATCCTCCCGGAATTTTAATAAAATTTTTGCCGCAATTTTAAGTATTTACAGGAATAGAGCAATACGCCGAAAGGAGGCCGAGGAGTGAGCTTACAGCAGCGTGAACGCCGGCTGGCTTTTAAATTGATGACCCCGGCTTTTATCGTTCTGCTGGTAGTCGCTTTATATCCACTGGGACATGTTTTTTATACCAGCATGACCGATAGGGTCTTTGCCGGGATGGATGATCCTGAATTCGTCGGTTTCGAAAATTATAGAAGGCTGCTCAGCGTCAGCGTAGAGGAATTACCTCCTGTTATCGATGAGGAGACGGGAGAACAGAAAATTGACGAAGAAACCGGGGAACCGGTTTATGAGCGCTCCATCAGAGTTTTGCCGCGCGAACCGGATCTCCACCGGGAGCTCACCACTTTCAGTTTATTTGGAAATAAATATGTTCTCGGAGCCATAAGCCCAAACTTTATAAAGGCTATCTGGAACACACTTTATTTTACCGTGGTATCGGTGTTTCTCGAAACCGTGCTGGGACTGATAATAGCTCTGGTAGTTAACAGCAACTTCAAAGGAAGGGGTGTGATCAGAGCCACCATGCTGGTCCCCTGGGCTGTTATCACGGTAGTGTCAGCCCGAATGTGGGAGTGGATGTTTCATTCAAGCCGCATGGGCTTTTTCAATACCCTGCTTGATTATCTTAATCTGGTGGATGAGCCGATTTCATTTTTGACGATACCTCAGCTACAGATACCTTCCCTGATTGCTGTGGACGTCTGGAAAACGACACCTTTTATGGCACTGCTGATTTTGGCCGGTCTACAGATGATACCGCGCGAATTGTACGAAGCAGCCCATGTAGATGGTGCAGGCAAAATCAAGCAATTTTTTACGATAACTCTTCCCTTGATCAAACCATCGCTGGCTGTTGCTCTGGTCTTTAGAACGCTGGATGCCCTCAGAGTATTCGATGTTTTCCATGTGATGCTGGCCAGATCCAGATATTCCATGGCTACCATGAATTATTATGAGCTTGTCGGCAACAGAAATATGGGGCTTTCTTCAGCCATTGGAGTTATTATCTTTTTCATAATTTTTGCCTTCGCTATCGCCTATATGAAAATGCTGGGGGTGGATGAATAAATGGTAGATTTCAGCGAAAAACCGGTAAAATCCGCGCTGTTTTTGCTGATGCTGGCTCTGATAATGATATATCTCCTCTTTCCCTTTTACTGGGCCATCAATTCATCGCTAAAAACTGAATCTCAGCTTTTTATGACTCCGGCCACCATGATTCCACGCGATCCGGTGACCTTAGAATTTGCTCCCACGCTGGAAAATTACATTCATATTTTTCAATCCGGCGAGTTTATCAGGGGGCTGCGCAACAGCGTAATAGTGGGCACTTCTGCTACATTTCTGGCTTTATCGATCGGCTCATTTGCTGCTTTTGCCCTGGGTAAGCTGAGATTCAGAGGGAAAAAACCCTCTCTGTATATAATTCTGGCTATGACGATGTTCCCGCAGGTGACAATACTGGCAGGCTTATACGCGATAATAACCAGACTGCCGCTGGGGACTATACCGGGGATGGTATTCTCGTATCTAATTTTCACCCTGCCCTTTACAACCTGGGTGCTGACTTCGTTTTTTAAGGATTTGCCCATAGAGATAATGCAGTCCGCCCAGGTAGATGGAGCTACTCCCATGCAGACTTTTTACCACATTCTCCTGCCCCTGACAGCTCCTGCTCTGGTAACCTGCGGTCTGCTGGCCTTTATTCAGGCCTGGAACGAATATGTATTTGCGCTGACCTTCACCTCGATCGACCCGGGTTCGAGAACCGTACCGGTGGCTATAGCCTTATTTACCGGAGAAGCTGCCATGCAGGAACCGATGGGTGAGATTCTGGCGGCTGCGGTAGTGGTAACCATACCTGTGGTGCTGCTTGTATTGATATTCCAGAAAAGGATTGTTGCCGGACTCACCGCTGGAGCAGTCAAGGGTTAATAATGGTGCTAATTCTATGAATGTCACCATCAAAGATGTAGCCCGGGAAGCCGGGGTATCACCGGCCACGGTTTCCCGGGTTTTAAATGAGAGTTCTCGGGTCAGCGAAAAAACAGCCGCCAGGGTAAAGAAAACAATAGATAAGCTTGATTATGAGGTCAACGTTTCGGCGAGAACTCTTAGAACCAAGACCAGTAAGCTTATTGGAGTCATCGGAGCCAGCATAACCAATCCTTTTCTCATGAAGGTTCTGGAAGGGGCGGAAAAAAGAGCCAGAGAGCTGAATTTCAGTCTTCTGCTGGGTGACTCAGGACAGAGTCAGCAGAAAAAACTCGATTATCTGCAGATAATGAAACAAAAAGATATCGACGGCATAGTGGTTATAAGCTCGGAGTGGCATAATAATTTTTTTTTGGAGCTGGAAAAAAGCGGCATACCTACCGTCGTTGCTTCAGGGCATGTAGAAAAATTTAGTTTTCCCGGAGTAGGAATAAAAAACAGTCTTGCTTCCCGGGAGGTTATAGAATATCTTCAGGAACTGGGCCATAAAAAAATCGGTATAATAAGAGGTCCTTTAAAAGATAGGATATCCAGCAGCCGGAGGATGGCAGGGGTTAGAGCTGCTTTTCAGGATCTGGGATTAAATTTTGACAGCGATCTTATTTTCATAGGCGATTACACCTTTGATTCGGGTTATTCAGGAGCTCTAGAGCTGCTCAAAAAGAACAGTGATATGACAGCACTTTTTGCCTTCGACGATAGAATGGCCATTGGAGCTATGAGAGGAGCTGAAGCACTGGGCCAGAAAGTTCCTGAGGATATATCGGTGGTGGGGTTTGATGATATTGATCTTTCCCGATTTGTAAATCCCCGTCTCAGCACAGTCAAACAGCCATCTTCAACCATCGGCAGGGACTCTATTAATCTTTTATTAAATGTGATCAAAAATGGACCAGGAGCCGGCATAGACAATTTTAAGTATGTCGAACACGAACTACTTATCCGGAATAGCACTCGCCCTGCTGCGGATTGACATAAGTCAGCTGCCGGGTCAGGAAGTTTGCTTAAATGCCAGCCAGCTTCTTTTGACTGCAAAAGAGGTTGGTTTTTTTCTTTTTGATTGTTGGAAAAATAAAGGTTATAATAATAGGCAGAAATAAAATACGAATTTAAACATTGAAGGGAGATATGATGAATCAAAATTACGATTTTTCCGGGGTTATCGATAGAAAGGGAACCAATTCGATAAAATGGGATCGCAGGGAGGAAATTTTCTCAAACTCTTCGATCACTCCTCTCTGGGTGGCCGACTCCGATTGGCCCACGGCACCCGAAATTTTAGAAAGCCTGCAGGAAAGGCTGGAACACGGAGTCTTTGGTTATACTTATCCAGGAGAAGAGATAAAAGAAGCTGTCTGCAGCTGGTTCAGGCGCAGATATGACTGGAAAATAAAAAAGAACTGGGTGAATCTGATTAGAGGTGTAGTTCCGGCTTTAAATATAGCTGTTTCGGAACTCACTTCGCCCGAAGCTGGCGTCATCATCCAGCCTCCTGTATATTATCCTTTTTATGAAGTTATTGAACGAAATGACAGAGAGATCATAAAAAATTCGCTTATTCTGGATAATGGGCAGTATAAGATGGATTTTGCCGGTCTTAAGGAGCAGGCAGCTGCGGATAGGGCCGAGATGTTATTGCTCTGCAGCCCTCATAATCCCGTAGGCAGGGTCTGGTCAGATGAGGAACTAAAGCGACTGCTGAAGATATGCCGGAATAATGAGATCACCATAATAGCGGATGAAATTCATGCCGATTTTATATTCTCCGGCAGCAGCCATACCCCTCTGGCCTCCCTGGGCCGGGAAAATAAAGATAAAATTCTGACGCTGAATTCTCCCACCAAAACCTTCAATCTGGCCGGTCTGAAAATCTCCTATGCTGTCACGGCTGAATCAGAGCTGAGAGAAAAATTCGATTCAGCATGTCAGAGAACTATCAAAGGAGCCAATATATTCGGTTATCAGGCTTTAAAAACGGCCTATCAGGAGGGTGAGGCCTGGCTTGAAAAGCAGCTCGAATATTTAAAGGGCAATCTCGAATTGACCGGAGATATTCTGGGAGATCTCGAGGGAATTGATTTGATCGAGCCGGAGGGAACCTATCTGGTCTGGCTTGATTTTTCCGCTTCGGAACTAAAAAAAGAGGCTATCGAAGAGCTTTTATTCGACAGAGCTGAAGCAGGGCTGGAACCCGGCTGCTGGTTCGGTGAAGAAGGCGAAGGATTTTATCGATTGAATCTGGCAACTCAGAAAAAAATATTAAAACCAGCTCTTGAAGCTCTGCGCGAAAACTGGCAGAAAAGACATAAGGTGCTTGAGGAATGAAAACGACGAAAACGGTGGTGATAGGGGCCGGGCCTTCCGGTTTGTTTGCGGCAATCCAGGCAGCTGAAAAAGGAGAAAGGGTAGTAGTTCTGGAGAGGAATAAAGAAGCCGGGAAAAAACTGCTTCTCACCGGCGAAGGCAGGTGTAATCTCACCTCTACCCTTCCTCCGGATCAGGTCCTGGATCAGGTTTTTCAGGATGCCGACTTTCTCTACAGCTCGCTTTATACCTTCCCTCCGGTGAGAACCCGAGAATTTTTCAGCGGCAGAGGTCTAAAACTCAAAGAAGAAAGAGGTAGCCGCATCTATCCGAAAAATGACAGCGCTGAAAGCGTCAGAAGACTGCTGGTTAATAAGGCAGAAAAAGCAGGAGTGAATATCATTTATGAAAGCAGGGCAGAGGAGATAATTTATGATTCTCGCTGTCGGGGCGTGAGGCTGCAGCGGGGAGATAAAATAAATTCAGACAGAGTTATCCTGGCTGCCGGGGGGTGTTCCTATCCCTGGACCGGATCTGATGGCAGTGGTTACACTCTCGCTCAAAAAACCGGGCATTCACTCCGTCCCGAGCCTGTTCCAGCTCTTGTGCCCTTAAAAGTGGCCGAGGATTGGCCTGCTGATGCTGCCGGTTTAAAATTGAAAAACACCGGCCTGAAGCTGAAAAGAGAAAATGAAATTTTATTCACCGAGACAGGAGAAATTGAGCTGAGAGAGGATGAGCTCGGAGGTGCTGCTGTGCTGGCCGCCAGCTGTTATTTTGAGAAAGGTGCCGGAAAAAGCTCGCTGATTATCGATTTGAAGCCCGGTCTCGATAAAAACAAGCTGGATGATAGATTGAAAAGAGATTTTGATAAATTCAGCAACAAGCTTTACAGAAATGCTTTTAAAGAACTGCTGCCGGCCTGGTTGAGACCTGTGATCGTTAAATTATCGGAAATTCCCGGCAATAAAAGAATAAATCAAATTACCGCCGGACAGAGACAGGCTCTGGCAGGTCTGCTCAAAAATCTGCAGCTCAGGGTGACGGGAACTTCAGGATATAAAAGAGCAATTATAACCAGGGGAGGAATTTCTACCGATGAGATCGATCCTTCCACCATGGAATCAAAAATTTTACCGGGACTATATTTTGCCGGAGAGATAATGGCTCCGGCCGCCCACACCGGCGGACATAACCTGCAGATAGCTTTTTCGACTGCTTATCTGGCCGCAGCCGGCGGAGAATGAGATTTTATAAGCAGGCAAAAAGCCGCAGTCTCATCCGGCTCTGACTGCGGCTCTGGTGATTTCTATTCAATTCAGCGCGAATTTGAAAGGGTAAGATAAAAATTTTAATCCATCAGCAAATTTACCGGTCTAGAATCAGGTGATTATCTGGCCGCCTGAATCTTCTTCCTCCTCGGGTTCCTGCCCCTGAAGGGTATTGCTGATAATTTCATTAACATCTTCCATAATTCCGTTAAATTCCTGCTGAGCTGTGAGAAAATCTTTGATCTTGGGATTTTGCTGCATTTTGGCCTTGAGATTCTGGAGCTTTTTCTTTTGACTTTGATCTATTTCCTGCCCGTTCATCTGCGCCATCTGGACCCTTTTCTGAACGGATTCAAGTTCTTCCATCAGATCACCGGCTTCATCGTCGGCCATTACGGCTTCTTCAGCATCTTTCATTTCCTGATAAGCCTGTGAACTGACTATCTCCTGTGCCAGCTCTCGAGCTTTTTCTTTTATTGCCATTATCTCACCTCACTTTTTTAGGACTCTTTTAATCTTAACATCATTTGCAGAGGCTGTCAAACAGAACAATAGGTTCTCGACCAGGATCTCGAAGATAAACTTTAAAACCCCGGAAATTATGTATATAATGAAACAAAGAGTTCTTCTCCGGTGCCTCAGGTAGTACTGTCACATATGCCGGGTTGTCAGGAGAGCTCATACCTTTAATTGTGGATCTTCTTGTTATCAGTTGATAGATATCGTATAAGAACGGGGAAAATTTCATTGTGAACGAAGCTTTATATCTTACAGTACAACTAAATGAGGTTTTTTACACACCTATTGACCAACTGAAGACAAGAAGATCCTTAATTGTCGGAACTTATGAAATACTGGAAGCCATAAAGATATGTATAAAATTGTATTCGATCAGCTGATGTCGACAATATCAATATTAAACGGAGAGTGTGAGATGAAACCCAATTATAGCAATCGAAAAAGGACAAAAAAAAGATATCTGGATCAGATAGAAGATTATTTCCGCAAAAATTCCACCGGAACAGCTGATTACAGGCTGGGAGTTGAATTCGAATTTTTTATTATAAAAAACAGCACGACTAAAGCTGTGACCTATTTTGAATCCGAGGGTATAAATGATATATTTAAAGAGATGGCCGGAAATGGCTGGAATATTTGTGATAAGGCTGGAGAAGATCAGATTTTGGGGCTGCGCAAAAATGGCGATGAGATAAATCTGGAGCCGGGGGGGCAGCTGGAATACAGCTTTGCTCCCAAAGAAAGTCTGCAGGAGATAGATGGAATATTTAAAAATTTTTGCCGGGAGATTTTCCCCCTGCTCAATGCCCGCGATTACAGCCTGATCAGCCTCGGCTATCAGCCGGTGACTGTCATAGAAGAACTCCCTCTTTTGCCCAAAAAGAGATACAAACATATGTATAATTATTTCGCCGATAAAGGAAAGTGGGCCCATAACATGATGAAGGGATCTGCTGCCCTGCAGGTCAGCATCGATTATTCTTCAGAAGCGGATTTTCGCGATAAATTTGCTGCAGCAGCCTGGCTTACACCAGTGATTTACGCGGTTTTTGATAATTCTCCTTTTATGGAAGGTAGGCCTGCCAGTTTCTGGGGGGTAAGATCGCAGATCTGGCGCAACTGCGATGATGATAGAAGCGGTCTGCCTCCCGGCTGTTTGAGGGATGATTTTTCTTTCCGTGATTATGCCCGCTTTATACTGGAGCTGCCGGCCATATTCGATCCAGAAGATGATAGCTTTACCGGTGATAAGGCTTTCTGGGAGATATTAACCCGGGAAGAGATGGCAGAAGAGCTGATACAGCACATGTTTACAATGGCCTTTACCGATGTGCGGGCAAAAAATTATCTGGAGCTGAGAATGGCCGATTCCCTTCCTTATCCACTCTGTCTTGGCTATATATCATTTATAAAAGGGTTATTTTACAGGGAAGAAAATCTTCAATTTTTGAAAGATATAGCCCGTGAAACCGGAAGAGAGAGAATAGAATCAGCTTTAGCTGGTATTCCTCTCCAGGGCGTCGAGCTGGAATATTCGCGAGGGAAAAGCATCAAAAACTGGCAGCAGGAATTATTTTCTCGAGCCAGGAAGGGACTCAATGATCGGGAGCTGAAAAATCTCGACAGGCTGGAAGGCTTCTTGAGAAAATATCTCCCTCCCAGAACCGCTTTCCAGAACGGCGGTCAGAAAAACGACGAGGAGATTTTTTCTTTGCAAATTGAAGATCTGGATTATTGTAATCTGAATGCTTTAATGAGGGGGAGATTATAAGATGAAGGACAATTATTTTCAGGGTTTAGTCAAAGCCGAGCTCGTCAGCAGCCCGGAAAAATATCTGGAAGAATACCAGCAGCAGCTCTGGCCCGACCTGATAGACAGTTCTGTCAGATATCATGGAGATCCGGTCAAATTCCCCTATACTCCTCACCTTGTCTCAGCCCATCAGTGGAAGTTTTTTCAGGATTTTACCGAAAAATTGACCGCTATATTCAATAAAATTACCGATAGATATCTTTATGATCCTGGATTCAGAAATCTTTTTCCTTTCTCTGAAAAGATGGAGAAATATATTCTCATAGATCCGGGTTATCCTGGACATTTCCCCATCGCCCGCTATGATATTTTATATAATCAGCAGGGAGAAATAAAGCTGGGAGAGTTAAATACCGATGGAACTTCGGCCATGAACGAGGTCAGAGTCATGCAGAATATTTTGGGCGAAAGCGAACTGTTGAGATGGTTGAGGGATAATCACGAAGTGTCTTTATATGGATTTGAGCTGTTTCGGAGCTGGATTGAAATTTTGCTGGACAAATATCGCTGTTTCAGCGGCAAAAAAAGAGTCAATCCTGTCGTAGCTATAGTCGATTTTTTTGAAGACGGTATTTTGAGTGAATTTAAAGTCTTTGCCAGGATGTTGAATGAATGGGGTATAGAAACTTTTCTGGCCGATCCCCGCCAGCTCGAATATGCTGGCAGTAAAATAAAATACAAGGACAAAACCATAGATTTAATCTACCGCCGTTCCACCACCGGAAAACTCTTTGAAAATTACAGCGAGGTAAGACCGTTATTTGAAGCTTATAAATCCCGGGATGTCTGCCTCTGCGGAGGATTCAGATCCCAGGTAATTCATAACAAAGCCGTGTTCCGGGTTTTATCTCAGGCTGAAGAATTTAATTTTTTAACAGATGATGAAAAGAAATTTTTGGATAACTATCTGCTCGAGACCGGATACGGTTCGGAGATAGTTGAAAACAATAGACTGCGGAAAAAGCTGAAGGAAAACAAGGATGAATACGTGCTAAAACCCTGCGATAGCTTTGCTGGAAAGGGGGTTAGACTCGGCAGGCATCATTCTCTATTTGAATGGGATAATCTGCTGGAGGAATGTTCCCGCAGGGATTATCTTTATCAGGAATACTGTCCCACGAATACGATGGAACTTCTGCCTGCCTATGATTATGAGGATAAAGGAGAGCAAAAACCTGAACTTGAACCTTTTAATTATACCTTCGGATTTTATATGTATGATGGCAGGCTGCAGGGGCTCTACAATAGAGCTGGAAGATGTGATATAATAGGGACGGATTATGAATGTATAACTGTTCCGGTCTATGTCACCGTTCCAGAAAACACCTCTCTGCAGGGTTTAAAAGAGGAGGTAAAATATGACTGAAACCGGTCTGCATGTATTTATTTCCGGCCGGGTTCAGGGAGTGGGCTTTCGAGCTTTCACCCGCAGGAATGCTCGCCGGCTCGGCGTGAGAGGCTGGGTCAAAAATCTTGCTGATGGCAGGGTTGAAGCCGTCCTTTATGGAGAAAAAAGCGATGTGGAAGAACTTCTGACCAGGATTAAAACAGGTCCTTCGCTGGCTGAAGTAGAAGATATCGAAGTTGAAGAGGTAGATGAAGCTCCTCCCGAGGAAAATTTTCAGGTGCGTTATTGAACAGGGAATTATAGCTTTATCAGTTGATAGATATCGTATAACCAACTAAAGACAGAGAGATCCCAAAAGATAAACAGCCGGCAGAGCTTTTATCCAGTCCGGTAAAAACAACAGTCAGCAGACAGGAGGCGCTGAAATATGGCTGAAAAAGCACTTCTATGTGTCGATCTGCAGTACGATTTTTATGAAGACGGGGCACTGGCTGTTCCCGGAGCCAGCAAAATCAATCCCCGCATTAATGAACTTATGGATTCCGATGGCTACAGGACTATAGCGGCATCGCAGGACTGGCATCCGCCGGAACATATGAGTTTTGCTAAAAATCACGATAAAGAGCCTCTTGCTGAGTATGAAGGCGACAATGAAGGCATAGGTCCGGTGCTCTGGCCGGAACACTGTCAGCAGGGCACCAGAGGAGCTGCCTTTCACGAGGATATAAATACCCGCCGGTTTGACATGATAATGAGAAAGGGACAAAAAAAGATGATAGATAGTTATTCTGCTTTTCAGGACAACAACGGTCGTGATTTAGGGCTGGCGGATTATTTTAGAGGGCTGGATATTGAGGTTATCGATATAGCGGGGTTGGCTTTGGATGTCTGTGTATATTACACCGTCTGTGATGCTCTTAAATACGGATTTGACGTCAATTTGATCAGGCCAGCAGCCCGGGGAGTAAATGCCAGGCCCGGAGATGTGGAAGAGGCCCTTAAAGATATGAAAGACCGGGGAGCAGAGATTATCGAGGATATGGAAAATGTTTAAAGAATAGCTCAATTAACAGGAGGAGTTAACTTGTACGAGTTCGACATTTTGATCACCACAACCTTTGGAGTCGAATCGGTGGTAAAGCACGAACTGAGAAAAATGAATTATGATGTGAAAAATGTGAAAAATGGCCGGATAGAGATATCGGGAACGGGCAAAGATCTGGCCAGGTGCAATCTGCAGCTGCGTTCGGCCGAACGAGTTTATCTGAAGCTGGCCGAATTTCCGGCCCGTGATTTTGATGAACTTTATGATAATATATATGAAATAAACTGGCCGGATTTTCTGCCCGGGGACGCCCATATTCCGGTCAGCGGCAAATCGGTCAAATCTCAGCTGCACAGCGTTCCTGCCTGTCAATCTATCATCAAAAAATCTGTGGTGGACAGGATGCTGGAAAATAGCAGCCGCGAAAGGCTGCCGGAAGAGGGAGAAACCTATCCTGTCAATTTCTTTATGCATAAGGATAATGCTATTATCTGTCTTGACAGCAGCGGAAAAGGACTGCACAAAAGAGGTTACCGACAGGAAGCAGGTCAGGCTCCTCTTCAGGAAACCATAGCTGCAGCTATGATCAATTTAAGCCGCTGGGATCGCGATAGAATTTTGCTGGATCCTTTCTGTGGTTCCGGCACTCTATTGATAGAAGCGGCCATGATGGCTAAATCGATTCCGCCCGGCTTTAACCGCAGCTTTGTCAGCGAGGAATGGGAATTTTTGGGCGAAGACAGCTGGAATAAAGCCCGCAAAGAAGCGAAAGATAGGATGAGAAAAGATCGGGAAGTGAGATTAATTGCCGGTTATGACCACGATGATGATATTATTGAAAGTGCCATACATAATGCCCGTCGGGCGGGAGTAGAAGAGGCAATTCACTTCCAGCAGCGGGAGCTGGATGATTTTTCCTCCAGCAGAAAATACGGATATGTAATCACCAACCCTCCTTACGGGGAGAGGATGGATGAGGAGAAAATAGAAAAACTCTACCAGAAGCTGGGCAGCAAACTTTTGCCTCTGGATACCTGGTCCTATTATATTTTGACCTCCTATTCAGATTTTGAGAATTCCTTTGGAGAAAAAGCCAGCAAACGCAGAAAGCTTTACAATGGAGGTATTGAATGTCAGTTTTATCAATATTATGGGCCCTGGCCGCCTGCGGATGGTGATGAAGGCTGATGAAGGACTGGAAAAATAGGTACCGGCCGCATATGGCTGGATTGACTTTCAGTCTTGTCTTTGGATTCTCTTTTCTTTTTTCTAAAGAAGCACTTGATATCATAGCTCCATTTCATCTGCTCGGCTTCAGATTTCTTATGGCTTCTCTGGTTATAACTATTTTGAGATTTATGAAAGTAATAAAGACAAATTTTACCGGTAAATCTATTAAACCTTTGATGATAATTTCGATTTTTCAGCCATTTCTGTACTTCACATTTGAAATTATGGGTATAAATTTCACCACCTCCTCTCAGGCCGGCCTGATGATCTCTTTGATACCGGTGGCGACAGCTGTACTCGGAGCGATATTTCTGGAAGAAGTTCCGGGCTGGAAACAATCGCTCTGCATAATTCTCTCGGTGCTGGGGGTTGGATTGGTGGTGACTGCCCAGGGAGACATAGGTTCTCAGGCTCACTATCTGGGCATCATATTTTTGCTGGGAGCGGTTATATCAGGAGGCGCTTATAACATAATTTCCCGTTCTATATCAATAGATTACACTCCGGTCGAGATCACTTTTTTCATGTGTTATTCGGGAGCTGTGCTGTTCAATCTGCTCGGTATAATTAGTTTTGAAGGAGCTATTTCGACCTACGGCAGCTATCTTTTTAATGCTCAGGTAATGATTTCGGTGATCTATCTCAGCACGTTATCATCTATTCTGGCCTTTTTTATGCTCAATTATGCTTTGTCGAGACTGCCGGCCAGTCAGGCGTCTGTTTTTGCCAATTTGACCACTGTGGTCTCCATTCTGGCCGGTGTACTTATTAGAGGAGAACCCTTTTATGCCATCCAGGCGTGGGGAGCTTTGCTGATCATAATAGGTGTCTGGGGCACCAATTATTTTGAGCTCCGCAGCGAAGAAAATCCGCAGATCTCAAAAAATTTACAGAAGGAGTGAGATTAATTAATGGAAAACGTTTTAGTCCGGGGAATCGCCGGCAACATGGGAAAACAGGCTGCTATTTCAGTCATGGAATGTGATAACTTTAGACTGTCCGCCGGGGTAGATATAAATGCCTCCGGTAAAAAAATCGACGAGCTGCCCTCTCTGAAAAAAGCCCCATCCCGGGAAATTTTTCAAAGTGTCGAGAGAGCGATAAAAGAAAAGGATTTAAATGTTATGATAGATTTCACCTCAGCTGAAGGGCTTCTGCAGGCAGCAGAAACAGCGCTGGAGGCGGGAATGAATTTGATAATTGGAACAACAGGACTGTCGGAAAACGACAGAGAAGAGCTGGCAGAAATGACTGAGTCAAGAGGGCTTTCCGTGCTGCTGGCCCCTAATTTTTCGCTGGGTGCTGTCCTTTTGATGGAGATGAGTGAAAAGGCTGCCGAATATTTCAACAGGGTGGAAATCATAGAAGGACACCATCAGGGTAAGGATGATGCCCCTTCCGGCACATCTATTGCCACCGCAGAGAAGTTAAGCGGCTGTCAAAAGATGGCCGGGGAAGAGGATATAGATTTTACAGTTGAGGGAGTTAGAGGAGGAGAGGTCAATAACGTGAAAATTCACAGCCTGCGGCTGCCCGGTCTTGTTGCCCGTCAGGAGGTCATACTGGGAGGAGAAGGACAGACTCTAACCCTGGAACATGATACCACCTCCCGTTCTGCTTTCCGTCCGGGGATAAAACTGGCACTCCGCAGCATCGATGAATTCGATGGCTTTGTTTATGGGCTGGAAAATCTTCTTTAGGAGGCAGGAATATATGAGCTGTAAAACTGCTGTTTTTGGAGCGACAGGACTGGTCGGCAGAGAGATAGTAAATTTGCTGGAGGAACGCGAGTTTCCCGTATCCGATCTATACCTTTATGCCAGTGAAAGCTCGGCCGGGGAAAAAATGTCTTTTTCCGGCGAAGACATAACCATAAAAGCTTTAAAACCTGAAAATGTGGAGAATTGTGACATATATCTTTCCTCTATGCCCGGCGAGGTCAGCCAGCAGATAATTCCTGAAATAAAAGAGAAAAACTCCGGTGTGATAATCGACAACAGCAGCTCTTTCCGCATGGATAGAGATGTGCCGCTGGTAGTGCCGGAGGTCAACGGGGAAGTTCTCGATGAAAATGAAGATCTGATAGCCAACCCCAACTGTTCGACAATTCAGCTGGTTATGGTTTTAAAACCCCTGCTGGATGAGTTCGGCCTGAAAAGGGTGCTGGTGAGCACCTATCAATCCGCCTCCGGCAGCGGTGCTGAGGCCGTTTCGGCATTAAAAAAGGAGAGCAGGGCCAGATTACAGAATGGAGATTTTAAAGCTGAATATTATGATAATCCGATAGCATTTAATCTCCTGCCGGCCATAGACTACTTTCATGAGGATGGGTTCAGCAACGAGGAGATAAAAATGCGCCGCGAGAGCCGCAAAATACTCGAAAAGGAAGAGATAGAGATCAACTGCACCTGCGTCAGGGTTCCGGTGGAATACGGCCATGCTGAATCGGTATATCTGGAGCTGGAAGAAAAGGCCCGGGCAGAGATGGTCTCTGATCTGCTGGATCAGGCTTTAGGAGTCAAAGTGCTGGATGAGCCGGAAGCAGGCGTATATCCTCAACCGCTAGATACTGAAAATACAGACGATGTGCTGGTAGGCAGGATCAGAAACGACAGAGATCGCTCCCGGGGAATCCATCTTTACATAGCGGCCAACAATATCCGTAAAGGTGCGGCTCTCAACGCGGTCCAGATTGCGGAAAAAATCAACAGCGGCAAGTGATAAATTTTGGGAAGTGATGAATTTGAACATAGTAATACAAAAATTTGGCGGAACTTCGCTGGCCACCAAAAATAAAAGGGAGATAGTCCGTCAGAAAATCATCGAAGAGATCGAGAAAGGCAAAAAACCGGTGGTTGTGGTCTCGGCTATGGGTAAAAAAGGTCATGCCTACGCCACCGATACCCTGCTGGAGATGATAGAAAACGGCAAAACTTCCGCCCCTGAACGACAGAAGGATCTGCTGCTTTCCTGCGGTGAAATTATCTCATCGGTGGTATTGGCTTCTGAACTCGAAGAATCAGGACAGAAAGCCTTTTCACTCACCGGCTGGCAGGCGGGGATAATAACCGATGAAAGTCACGGCAGGTCAAGAGTCGAATGCGTCGATCCGACCAGAATTTTTGAGCTCTGGGAGCGGGAAATTGTTCCTGTAGTGGCGGGGTTTCAGGGGATAACCCCTGAAGGTGAAATAACCACTCTGGGGCGGGGCGGCAGCGATACCACCGCCAGTGTGCTGGGATATGCACTCGGTGCTGAAAAGGTCGATATTTACAGCGATGTCCAGGGACTTATGACATCTGATCCTCAAAAATGCCAGGCCGCTAAACCTTTAAAAGAGATCACCTACAGCGAGGCCTGTGAACTGGCCTACCAGGGAGCCAGGGTCATTCATCCCCGGGCTGCCGAAGTTGCCATGAATGGAGATCTGCCTCTGAATATTCTCCCTCTGGATGATTCGGACAGAAAAAATGGCACCAGTCTGGGCGAAGATGGCGTGAGTATTGATACCGACAGACCGGCAACCGGTATAGCAACCAGGAGTGATATCGTCTTTTTTGAGATATTTCCTGATAATGGAAAGAATTATGCCACCGGCCTGAAAATATTTCCGCTCCTGGCCGCGGAAAATATAAGTGTAGACTTTATTAATATAAGGCCGGAGAAAATATCCTTTGTCGTCGATTATTCGAGCAGTGAAGAGGCCGGAGAAATTATGGAAGCAGAAAATTTTAATCACCGTGTATCGCATGACTTCAGCAAAGTATCGCTGGTGGGAGGCGGAATGACAGGCCAGCCCGGAATAATGGCCAAAATTGTTGAAGCTTTCTGCCAGGCGGATATCCGTATTTTTCAAACGACTGACTCTCATACCACTATTTCCTGTCTGATCAAAAGCAGCAGGGAAAAGCTCGCCGTCAGGACGCTGCATCAAAAGTTCGATATTTAAATATCTAATTGGAGGTATTAAAAATGAAATTTGGTCCCCTTGTTACCGCTATGATAACCCCATTCACCGAAGAAAATCAGGTAAATTATGATGAGGCCGCCAGGATTGCAGTTGATCTGGCCGAAAACGGCTGCGATGATATTCTTGTCAGCGGAACAACCGGAGAATCACCTGCACTGTCAGAAGAAGAGAAGATAAAGTTGATAGAAACTGTGGCAGGCGCGGTGGAAGATAAAGCCGGGGTGATAGCAGGTACCGGTTCCTATAACACCAAAAAAAGCATAGAGCTGAGTCACGAAGCCAAGATGGCCGGTGCTGATAAGATAATGCTGGTCGTTCCCTATTACAACAAACCCCCGCAGGCTTCTCTTTATGAGCATTTTAAAACCGCTGCTGAAAGCATTAAGCTTCCCATAATGCTCTATAATGTGCCGTCCAGAACCTCACGCAATCTGGAAGCTGATACAACTGTCAAGCTGTCAGAAATTGATAACATTACCGCCATAAAGGAAGCCAGC
The DNA here is from genome assembly GCF_900103135.1 of Halarsenatibacter silvermanii. Taxonomy (NCBI): domain Bacteria; kingdom Bacillati; phylum Bacillota; class Clostridia; order Halanaerobiales; family Halarsenatibacteraceae; genus Halarsenatibacter; species Halarsenatibacter silvermanii. The sequence continues at coordinate 105,768 of NZ_FNGO01000006.1, forward strand.
GGGGATGTGGAACAGGGTGCGGAAATAGTCGCCCGGACCGGCCCGGATTTTCAGGTCTTGAGCGGAGATGACGGGCTCACTTTACCTCTGATGGCAGTCGGGGGAGAGGGAATTGTCAGCGTGGCGGCAAATCTGATCTCCGGCCGCATTAAAAAGATGATCAATAATTGTTTTTCCAACGATTTTCATGAGGCCAGAAAAATCCAAAAAGATCTGCTCCCCGTTTTTCAGGCGATGTTCATAACCACAAATCCCATACCTGTAAAAACTGCCATGTCGATGAAGGGCTGGAATACCGGTGATCTGCGTCTGCCGCTGACAGCGATGAATGAAGAGGATAAAAACGAGCTGGAAAGAGTGCTGACAGATAAAGAAATAATATAAGAGAAATGGATCTTCTTGTAAACGCATAAATATGATAGAAATATATTAAACCAGCTTTTAGGGAGAAGATCCAATACATCCAATACAATACAATAAATTAACTACAATTAATTAAGAACTACAATTAATTAAGGCACCGAAAGGTGCTTGTTTTTTTTCTTTATAGCAGTTATAATGTTAGTAATGTCAATATCGTGCGCGGATCTTAATTGCAGTGCCCGGTGCAGTCAGTGAAAAACGGTCGGGGAAACCGGGCGAGACAATTGTAAAGAGTCTCTTAACAGGTTAAAGTGGAGTCTCTCTGCGATCGCGAGTTACAGTTTTTTACTCATCAAGCAAAAATTTCGGAGGTGTATGTATTAATTTATGAATGTTAAAAACAATGAAGCCGTTCGCGTGACTCCTCTGGGGGGAGTTGGCGAGATCGGTAAAAACATGATGGTTTTGGAATACGATGACAGGATGCTAATTATAGATTCAGGAGTTGCTTTTCCCGAGGATGACCAGCTGGGAATCGATCTGGTCATTCCTGAGTTCGACTATGTCCTGAAAAACCAGGAGAAAATAGATGGTATAGTTGTAACTCACGGTCATCAGGATCATATTGGTGCCATACCCTATCTGCTCGAGCATATCTCGGTCCCTGTTTACGGACCCAAATTTGCACTGGGGCTGCTGGAAGGTCAGCTGAAGGAACACAACCTCATGGAGAAAAGCACCCTCAAAGTCGTTTCTGCCGGCAAAAGCGTTCAGATCGGTCAGTTTACGGTCGATTTTATCAGGGTTAATCACAGCATATCTGATACATGTGCTCTGGCAGTTCATACGCCGCTGGGACCTGTAGTTTACGCCAGCGACTTTAAATTTGATCATACCCCTGTGGATGACGAAAAAGCTGACCTGCAGAAGCTGGCTGAGCTGGGCAGCGGTCACCCGGGAGTTTTGGCTTTATTTTCCGACAGCACCAATGTGGAAAGAGAGGGTTATACAGGCTCTGAAAAGGATATTCAGGAATCGCTGGAGAGGATTTTTTCCGGGGCGGATGGAAGAATTATTCTGGCGACTTTCTCCTCAAATATTCACAGAATTCAGCAGGTCGTGGATGCTGCAGTAAGGCATAATAAAAAGCTGGCCATCGACGGCCGAAGCATGGAAAATAGTTTTGAAACGGCCAAAAAACTCGGATATCTCGATGCTCCTGAGAATTTGATTATCGATGTAAGAGACTGCAGCAATTATCCCGACGAAAAAGTAGCTATCCTGACCACCGGCAGTCAGGGAGAGCCGATGGCCGCATTGACGAGAATGGCCAGAGGAGATCATTATCATATAAACGTCAAGGATAGCGATAGGATCATAATCTCAGCTTCTGCCATCCCCGGCAATGAAAAGTTTATCGGCGAAACTATAAATCAGCTTTACAGGCGGGGAGCGGAGGTTTTATACGAAGAAATTGCCGATGTGCACGTATCCGGTCATGCCAGCCAGGAAGAATTAAAACTCATGTTAAACCTGACCGATCCCAAATATTTTGTACCCACTCACGGCGAGTACAGGCATCTCTATCAGCATGCTCAGCTGGCTCAGGAAGCAGGAATGCCTGAAGAAAACACCTATATAGCTGACATCGGTGATGTGATCGAGTTCAGCCGGGATGAAGTCAGAAAGATCGATGAAGTTCAGGGCGGAGATGTGCTGGTCGATGGCCTGGGAATCGGCGACGTGGGCAATATCGTCCTCAGAGACAGACAGACCCTTTCTGAAGCGGGTATAATTATAGTTGTCCTGACAATAGATCAGAACGGGACTTTACTTTCCGGTCCGGATATCATCACCAGAGGTTTTGTTTATATTCGAGAATCGGAGGAATTGATAGAAGAAGCCACCAAAAGAGTTGAAGATGCTCTAAAGGATTGTGAAAAAGAAGGTATTACCGAGTGGAGTGTGCTGAAAAAAACGGTGAAGGATTCGCTCAAAAATTATATATTCAACAAAATCAAGCGCAAACCCATGATCCTGCCTATAATAATGCAGGTCTGATCTTTAAAAAATTGGATCTTCTTCATATCAGCTTTTTGGGGAAGAACTAAAAAATATATTAATGAGTCAGTTGTTTATCTGAGCGGAGGCAGAGAGGATTTCTGCCTCTGTCTCTATTTTATCCTTCTTTCTACAGGCAGGATTTATAGGGTTCGAGAAGAATATAATAATAAGTAATAAAATGCCTGTAGAATTTACGCTTCTGCCGGGTTAATTTCAGGGAGTGAACTTAATGGCAGGTATTTTTTCGCTAAAAAAACGAAGAAATGAAATTATAGGGATACTGGTAATAGCCTGGGCTATTTTTAGCCTGCTGGCCCTGGTGGACGGAGCGGCCGGCGTAGTCGGCGAAGTTGCTGCCGATTTCTACACCTTTTTTCTGGGCGAAGCGGCCTTAACGCTGCCTATATTATTCGTTCTGCTGGGGTTAAAATTTATCACAGGACCCGATATCAACAAAATAAAGATCGCCGGATTTTTTCTGGCCTACTTTTCTTCGCTGACGATTTTCCATCTGAGCCAGGGTTTTCAGGACTCTTTTGCCAGCGGCCTGCTGGGGGCAGGGGGAGGAGTTATAGGCGGAACTACCGCCCATATTTTCGAGACGGTTTTCGGCTCTTTGGGCAGCAGAATAATTCTGCTCTCTTTGACTTTAGTAGGACTTTTGTTGTTATTCGATGTATTTTTGACCGATTTTGTCTCCTATCTTTTCTCAGCGACTTCCGGTTTGTTTTCAAATTTTAAAGAAATTCTGGCAAAAATATCTCCGTCTGTTCTGCTGGCTCAGCTAAAAAAAATAATAAGCTCTCAGGATAATGCTGAAAGTTCCAGCGATTCCGAAGAAAATGATGAATCAGCTATCGCTAAAAATCCGGTTTTGACTCCTGAGGAAAATAATGATTCAGGAAAAGAGGAAGCAAAAAAATTCGAAGAGGATTCTAGTGATAAGCCGGAGGCAAAGGTAGATCCGAAAGATGATTTTTTTGAAGAAAATCCCCGGGATATCGGTCTTTCAGATGGTGAAAAAGCCGAAGATGAGGAAAATTCAACCGATAAAAACTGGCAGGAACTAATAGAGGTTGATCAGGAAGAAGAGGGATACCAGATACCTCCTCTCGAGCTTCTGGAAGAAGATGATATAAATTCTGAAGGGGGAGAGGATAAAAGTGATCTGCTGGAAAAAACCCTGGATAATTTTGGTGTCGATGCGGATGTAGTTGAGACCAGAAAAGGTCCAACTCTGACGCGTTACGAAGTTCAGCCTGAAACAGGAGTGAAAGTTAATAAAATTGTCAACCTTTCTGACGATATTGCGCTGTCGCTTGCCGCCAAAGATGTTAGAATAGAAGCCCCTATTCCGGGCAAATCTGCGCTGGGTATAGAAGTTCCCAACCAGGGCGCATCGCTGGTCAGACTTAAAGGAGTTCTGGAAAGCAGCGATTTTAAAGAGGGTGATGAGGATGAACTGCTCATAGGGCTGGGAAGGGCCATAGAAGGATCGCCTGTAGTTGCCGACCTGGCAGAAATGCCCCATCTTCTCATCGCGGGGGCCACGGGTTCAGGTAAAAGTGTCTGCATTAACAGTGTCATTACCAGTCTTCTTTTTCAGCACAGCCCCGAAGATTTGAAACTTCTGTTGATAGACCCCAAGAAAGTCGAGCTTGTGAATTTTAAAGAATTACCTCATCTATTTTCACCGGTTGTGACCGATTGCAAAAAAGCTGCCAGCACTTTAAAACTGGTGGTAGAGGAGATGGAAAAACGCTACGAAAAATTTGCCGAATCAGGCACCAGAGGCATAGAGTCCTATAATGAACAGGCGGAAGAAGAATTACCCTATATAATCGTGGTTATAGACGAGCTATCCGATTTGATGATGGTGGCAGCAAATGAAGTCGAAAGTTCTATATGCAGACTTGCTCAGATGTCCCGGGCTGCCGGTATACATCTGGTTATAGCGACTCAGCGTCCTTCTGTCGATGTCATCACTGGCCTGATAAAAGCCAACATACCCAGCCGAATAGCTTTTGCTGTTTCCTCTAACACCGATTCTCGAACAATTCTGGATGAGAGCGGAGCAGAAAAACTGCTGGGGGATGGAGATATGCTCTATTATCCTGTAGGGGCTAAAAAACCATATCGCGTACAGGGATCTTTTATCAACAACGAAGAGGTTAACAGGGTTACTTTTTTTATCAACCAGCAGACTGATCCCGAATTTTTTATTGACGAAGATGAATTTGATGATTTGACCCTGGAGGAGCTGGAGGATGAAGAGGATGAGCTTCTGGAGGATGCCATAGAACTCGTAGTCGAGTACAGAGCATCGATATCGATGCTGCAGCGTCGCCTTCATATCGGACATTCCCGGGCTGCTCGCCTGATAGATAACATGGAAGAGATGGGAGTAGTAGGTCCCTATAACGGCCCCAAACCCCGCGAAGTTTTAATATCGGAGGATGAACTCGATAAGTTTTTAAGCGATGAACAGGAATAAATTTGATATGAGAGGAGGTCAAGATTTTGGCTCCAGGAAAAAGACTGAAAGAGAAAAGAGAAGAGCTGGGACTTTCCATAGAAGATATTGAGGAGAATACTAAAATTAGAAAAAAATATATAATCGCGCTGGAAAATGACAATTACGAGGAAATTCCCGGCCTGGTTTACGCGCGAGCATTTATCAAGAACTATTCCTCTTTTCTGGGACTGGATGAAGAGGAAATTCTGGAGGAGTTCGATAGGTGGCGTCATCTGGAAGATGTAGATGATGAACTGGAAGGGTCCCGCCGCCGGATTAAAAGATCCCGGCAGGATTCCGATGAAGGAGTCATCTCTCGCTTTTTTTCCTTTTCTCCCCGGGTGCTTCTGGCTGCTTTTATACTCGTACTGATCGCCGGGGGAGTGACTTACAATCTGGTTATCATGAATGGAAATGGGGATATGGAGGCTGAACCGGATGATATTCCTGCTGTAATCGAAGAGGAAGAAGAGCCAGAAGATATCGAAGAGGTTGATGAAGAGACTGAAGATCTCACTTTAGAAGACGAACTGGTCATGCAGGAACTGGAACAGTATCAAATAGATCTGGAAGAGGATTTTAACGGGGATATGTCGGAGGTTGAACTTGAAAACGGATTTGATGAAGAAATGGATGAATTCGATTACGAGGCCATCTCTGAACCGGAGGTCGAAGAGATAGACCTGCAGGAAGATGAAGAACTGGAAGAGCTGGTCGAAGATCCTGATGCTGAAGAGGTTCCGGATGATGAGCTCGAGGCTATTGATGATGAAAACGCTGAGACAGAAACAGAAGAAGAGCCTGAGGAGATAGCTTCCGAAGTGGAAATAATTATAACTGAGAGAGCCTGGCTGAGTATCTCAGTTGATGGTGAAAATGTATTTGAAGGAATTTTAGAAGCAGGTGAAGAAGAAATTTATGAACCCGAAAATTCTTTTGAGATAAGGACCGGCAATGCGGGTGGCGTGGAACTGACCGTTGCCGGAGAGGAAATGGGAACAATGGGTGAAACAGGTGAAGTTGTGGAAGAGGAGTTTGAACTTTAAAATTTGCCGGCAAAAACAGCTGAAAATCCAGGTTAACAGGTCATAGATGGCTTTAAATAAAATACTGTCCGGAATAAAAAACCCCGAAATCAGCCAATCAACCTGGAACTGAGTTCGGGGTTTGTTTATATCGGTTTTCACAAAATTAATTTTTCATAAAGATTAAAGAATAAATGGTGGAGGGGGAAGGATTTGAACCTTCGAAGGCAGCGCCGACGGATTTACAGTCCGTTGCGTTTGACCAGACTTCGCTACCCCTCCACAATGGCACCCTCAGGGGGATTCGAACCCCCGCCGCCAGGATGAAAACCTGGTATCCTGGACCGCTAGACGATGAGGGCAGAGAAATGGTCGGGCTGCTGAGATTTGAACTCAGGACCCCCTGCTCCCAAAGCAGGTGCGCTACCAAACTGCGCTACAGCCCGACATTGCAAAAATTATTATACAGTATATATATTATTTCTTCAAGGCCAGATAATGATTTTTTTATTTTCTGACATAACAACAATGGCTGAAAACTAAATTTAAGCCGAAGAAAAATTTCATTGCGAACGAAGCTTTATATCTTACATTTCCAAGCCAGACAAACAGGTATTTTATCAGTATAGGAGGATTAGATTATGAGAATACTGGTGACAAATGATGATGGAGTTCATGCTGAAGGAATCAAAGCTATGGCTGGAGCTCTTGAGGAAGAGGGACACGAAATCATAGTTATTGCTCCTGGAAGGGAGATGAGTGCCAGCAGCCATTCTATAACCATCAACAGCCCTCTGAGAAAGAGAGAGGTTAAAAATTATGATCTGGACTGCAGAGTTTATAAAGTCAACGGAACGCCAGCTGACTGTGTGAAGCTGGGGCTGCACACTCTGGAAGAATTCAAGCCCGAGCTGGTTATATCGGGCATAAATAACGGAAAAAATCTGGGATATGATGTGTTTTATTCGGGGACTGTGGCAGCGGCTGTAGAGGCTCATCTGCAGGGTTATAATTCTCTGGCTGTTTCGCTCTCAGTCAAAGACAAAAGAAACTTCAAAGAAGCAGCTTTGATCGTCGAAGAACTCATCTCAACTCATAGGCTTTTTTACGACCGCGAGGACCAGCCGCTCAATATAAACATTCCTGATCTTGCGCGGAAGAATGTCAAAGGGATTAAAGTTACAAATCTTACACCGCAAATTTATGATAGAGCAGTAGAAAAAAGAATAGATCCAGAGGGAAGAGATTATTTCTGGTTTGTAGGTGGAGACGAAGAGATCGATTTTCCGGACAGCGATATCCAGGCGGTAAATGAGGGTTATATTTCGCTCACACCGCTGAAATTGAAAACAACCGATAAAAATAGAAAAAAGAAGCTCAATCATCTGGAAAAATTTGAAACGAACGGTGATAATCAACGGTAATCAGTATCAGGAGGTGACATTTTGCAGAAAAGAGACCATCTCAAGACAGAAAATGTTGAATACATCGGAGTTATAGGAGCGGAAAGCTCGATAGGCCAAAAGATTCATCATAAAGCTGAAAAAACCGGTGAATTGATCGGAGAGAGTGGGGGCGTGATGATCTGCGGGGGGAAAGGCGGAGTCATGGAGGCAGCCAGCAGAGGCTGTCAGAAAACCGGAGGCACTGTTATTGGGATTTTGCCCTCTCCAGACAGAAGTGATGCTAATTCCTATCTGGATTACAGTTTGACCACCGGCATGGGGCAGGCCAGAAATTTGATGATAGTAACCAGCTCTAAAGTCGTTATTGCCATTGCCGGAGGAACGGGTACTCTGTCAGAAATAGCTCTGGCCAGAAAACATCAAAAACCTGTAATACTCCTTGACAGCTGGCCGCTTCCGGATATTGAATATGATCACAGCACCTCAGGCTTTTATCAGTTTTCTAATCCTGAACGGACTGTAGATAAAGCTTTCGAACTCTGCTAGACTAAAATTTTATTGGGCCAAAATTATGATAATAAAGCAGAATAAAAAATGGAGCTGACGGCCGGACTTGAACCGGCAACTTGCTGCTTACAAGGCAGCTGCTCTACCAATTGAGCTACGTCAGCTCGTTTTTATTCTTTTTTATTCAACTGCATTGATATTATAACGCAGCCACGTAATTTCGTCAAGGGTTTTGATTATTTAAATTATTTTTTGAAAATTTCATTTGCAAATATGTTTTTATGTGTTATAATTCTTTTAGGTGATTTTTTATGAGCGGCAAGTACAAAATCAATAAAGTCAAACAGGAGCATACAATAATTGAAGATATACTGCCTCTGCTGGAGGATATGGCCCGCCACCCTTCCATAAAGAGCATAATACCAGGCAGGATAAACAGGAGAAGTGGAAGCGGGGTTGAACCTCATCTGCAGATCAAGTATGAAACTTCCAGCGGGATTAAACTTCAGGCCAAAAATAGTTCTTCCATACAGGAGGTATTTGTGGTAGCTGATAAGAGCCAGAGAGTCTTAAACTGGCTAAAAAAAAGCAGCAAGGTAAGATGTTAGACGATACTGGTTATTTCCCGCGTAAAATTGCTTGACAATCAGCTTTCAATTTAATATAATCTATATTGTCGATTGAGCAGCAGGACAAAATTTTGCTCGGGTTGTGGCGCAGTTTGGTAGCGCGCACGCCTGGGGGGCGTGAGGTCCCGGGTTCAAATCCCGGCAACCCGACCATTTTTAAATAAAATCTTTCAGATGCGGATAGAGTTCGGCAAATATTATCTCACTCTCTGATCGGTTAACCGCCGATCAGTTTTTTTAATGCTCTCTTTGCGGTCCGGGGACACTTAACAATATGAAATATGCACTTGAAAGTTTTTATAATAAAGTTTTATAATTTAAATAAGATGTGAAAAATCAGGAGTGTAAAAATGATTAATATATATATTCAAAATCTGGGATGTCCAAAAAACGAAGTCGACGGCCAGTATTATGCTGGTTTGATTGAGGAAATAGCCGAAGTTAAAATCGTGGACGACTATAAAAAAAGCAGTATAATTATAGTAAATACCTGCGGTTTTATCGAAGATGCCAGAAAAGAATCCATCGAAGCTATATGGGAGGCTGTTGAGCTGAAAAAATCCGGCGCCTGCGAAAAGGTTGTCGTCACAGGATGTCTCTCACAGCGTTATCACGATGAGCTCAAAGAACAGATACCTGAACTGGATGGAATTTTTGGAGTTGGAGATTACGATAGTTTTAAGGATTTTATCAAAAAAATTCTGGCTGGAGAAGAAATCAGCCTGATATCTGAGCCCGAACAGAAGCTGAATCAGAGACTTCCCCGAAAAAAAAGAGAGGGGTCTTTTGCCTATCTCAAAATTGCTGATGGCTGCAGCAAAAATTGTTCCTATTGCGCCATCCCCATAATAAAGGGTGATTATCGTAGTCGCGATAAGAGTTTGATTATCGAAGAAGCGGAAAAAATCCTCTCCGACGGCATCAGCGAACTCATCCTGATAGCTCAGGATACGACTCAGTATGGAATAGATCTGGATGCCGATTATGGAACTGTCGCTCTTCTGAAAGAGCTGCTCAAACTGGACGGGCTTGAATGGTTGAGGTTGATGTACACGTATCTCGATCAGATCGACAGGGAGTTGATCGAACTCATGGCGGCCGCCGATAATTTTTGTTCGTATCTCGACCTGCCTATACAGCATGTGGCCGAAAATGTCAGGAATAGGATGAACAGACCGGGAGGCAGCAGATACGTTCTGGATAAGATCGAAATGATTCGTTCTATAAATCCTGAAACAGCTCTTAGAACTACCCTTATGGTTGGTTTTCCCGGCGAGACCGAGGAGGATTTTGCAGAATTAAAAAACTTCGTTCGCGAGGTAAAATTTGATAAACTGGGAGTGTTCTCCTATTCGCAGGAAGAGGGAACTGATGCTGCTGAAATGTCCGGGCAAATTCCTGAAGAGATCAGGAGAAGAAGAGAAAATGAGCTGACCGAAATTCAGGAGGAAATAGCGCATCAAAAAAATCAGGAGCTGGTCGGAAAGACTCTGCCGCTTATGATAGATAAGCTGGGCGATGGAGAATTTATCGGTCGGACAGAATATGATGCTCCGGGGATTGACAACAGTGTCAGAGGCCCTATTCCAGCAGACGATCAGGAGCTATCTGCTGGAGAGATAGTAAAATGTCAGATAAAATCGGCCTATAAATACGATATTACAGGGGAGATAGTTAATGAATTTAGCCAATAAGATCACGCTGATCAGGATCGCTATGATACCCATGTTTATGCTTTTTATGTATCTTCAACCCCTGAGGCCTGGCGTGATGGAAATTATCGCGGTTTTAATGTTTTTGGCTGCGGCCGGGACTGACAGGGTGGATGGATATATAGCCCGAAAGTACAATCAGGTCACCAAGTTTGGGAAGATTATGGACCCGGTTGCTGATAAGCTTTTAATAGCCGGCGTCTTTATAACTCTGGCGGATATTCATCCTCAGGTTTCTGCCTGGCCTGTGACGATAATAATGGCCAGAGAATTTTTGATAAGTGCTCTGCGCATGATAGCTGCCAGCGAAGGTGTTGTAATATCGGCCAACATCTGGGGTAAGGTCAAAACCAATATTCAGGTTCTGGTGGCATTTTTGCTGATTCTCCATCCGGGAGTTATTTATCTCCCCGGTCCGATTCCTTTCATCATCATCTGGCTTACAGCCCTCTTCACAATCTACTCGGGCCTGGTGTACTTCTGGGAGTCAGATCTGGAATTTTTCGCTCCTCCCGAAAACTAACTTCGGAACCAATCTGGAGGAATACGAAATGGATTTAAAAAAGATGAATAGATTTTTTTCCACCTCTATGGGGCTAGGTAATTTATCCCGCGCTCCCGGAACTCTCGCTGCTTTCGGTGCAGCAGTACTGTATTTATTCTTTCCGTTTTTAGCTCATCCGCTGCTGTTACTTGCTCTTTTTATCAGTGGCACGATTTCCTGTGAAATTGAAGGGAGAAATTCAGGTATTAAAGATGATTCTACCCTGGTTCTCGATGAAATACTGGGAATGTGGATGACGTATTTATTTCTGGATGAACTCTCTTTGAGTATGATTGTACTGGGATTTTTTCTCTTCCGTTTATTCGATATCTGGAAACCTCTTATTATCGGCAGCAGTCAGCGGCTCCCCGGCGGCCTGGGGGTTATGATCGACGATGTCCTGGCAGCAATTCCCTCTAATCTTATTCTCAGAGCAATTATAAGGGTGATTTGATGAATAAATTTTCGATAATGACCATCGGTGACGAAATCGTCCGGGGAGAGATATCTGACGATAATTCTCGGATATTAGCAGATAAACTGCACCATCACGGATTTGAAATTGCCAGAATTATGAGTGTGGGCGATGGTTATGAAGAGATTAAATCATCGCTGAAATTTTTAAGGGAGTTTTCCGACTTTATCGTCACCACAGGCGGACTTGGTCCAACAGGCGATGACATCACCCGAAAAGCAGTGGCGGCAGCCTGCAGCAGAGAGCTAATTTTTAGAGAAGATATCGCAGAAGAAATTTCAGCTTATTTTGAAGATCTACCATTTGAGATGACTGATAACAATAAAAGCCAGGCTTACATTCCGAAAGGAGCAGAATTAATTGCCAATCCGCAGGGAACGGCTCCCGGATTCATGTTCGAACATGAAGGAACTCATATTATATCCCTTCCCGGTATAACCCCGGAAATGAAAAGCATGCTGGAAAAAGTTCTTACCGATAACTTTGAAAAACATCCTGCCGAGAATATTTATCTGCTCAAAGCTGCCGGGATCGGTGAGGCTGAACTGGAAGATAATCTGCAGGCTATTATCGACGAATCTGACTTTTATTACAGATTTCTACCCCACGGCGGCGTAATAGAGATCAAAATCTCTGCTGGCGGTGTTAATGGAGAAAATCTCAGGGAAATACAGCACTCGGATATAGAGGAAGAAATAAGAGCTATAAGAGATGAACTGGGAGATAAAATATTTGCGGTCAACGAGAACATCTCGCTGGCAGAAGCCGTAAAGGAGCTGGCGGTAGACCGCGGTGTGCAGCTGGCGCTGGCTGAATCCTGTACCGGAGGACTTATCAGCAAAAGAATAGTAGATGTTCCCGGGGCATCCAGATTTTATCCAGGAGGAGTTACCTCCTACAGCAACAGAGCCAAAATGAAACTGCTGGGGGTTTCTGGTGAAACTCTGAAAGAAAAGGGTGCGGTCAGTGAAGAAGCTGCTGTGGAAATGGCTGAGGGCGCCCTGAGAGTTTTTGATGCCGACATGGCCGCTTCAGTTACCGGTATAGCCGGCCCCGAAGGAGGGTCGAAGGAAAAACCGGTAGGTCTGGTCTATTTTGCCATAACCGATGGAGACCGTTCCTGCTGTCGGGAATGGCATTTCAATGGGAGCAGACAGGAGATCAGATGGTACACCTCTCAACATGCTCTCAATCGTTTCAGGCTGGCGCTGCTCAACGGCCTGAGCTGTTGATCTTTAAAAATTTGGCTCTTCTCCATATCAGCTGGTTTAATACAGTTTTAGTTATATTTCTAAAGCTTATTATTGGAAGCTATGATGCTCTGTTCACATTTAAGGTTCTGGAGAAGAAGCAAAAATTTTAAGCAGGAGGTGTTTTTAATGAGCGATAGACCGAGAATTTTTTTCGCAACTTTTGCCAATGCCCGGGCTCGACAGCTGCTGGAACGAAAAAGTAACTGGCTGCAAAAACAGCTGCCCAGGGGAATTAAATGGGTCAAACCGGAAAATTATCATATTACTTTTAAATTTTTAGGAGAAACTGATAGGGAGGTAGTTGAGGATATAAAGGATGGATTTACCGATATAACTCTTGATATAAAAGAAGGTTCTTATAAATATCAGGGTCTTGAAGCTTTTCCTCACCCGGAAAACCCCAGAGTAATTGTCACACCAGTCGAGCTTGGAAAAAAAGAACTGCAGAAAGTACAGGAAGTCGTGGAAGAAGTGACAGGCGAGCTGGGATTTGAGCCGGATGATAGGACCTTCAAGCCTCATTTAACACTGGGCAGAGTAAAAAATGATGGGCTTAAAGATGAGGTGGCTCAGTTCTTCGATGAACTTGAAGACTCCTACGTGATAAATGTCCTGGACCATCTGGAAAAAATTTCTCTGATCGAGAGCAATTTAACCCCGGAAGGTCCTCAATATGTGGAAATTTTTTCAAGAAAAATAAAATAAAGGGTTGATTTTTTTAAACAAGTGTTCTATAATGCTATTAACGTGAATTAAAATCTGCCCTGGAAAGGTGGGGTCAAATTGGCTGAGGAAGAAAAAGAAAAAGCGCTGGAAAAAGCAGTCAAAGATATTGAAAAACAGTTTGGAAACGGTGCCATAATGAAATTGGGTGAGTCGAAATCTTTAGATGTAGATAGCATTCCTACCGGAGCCCTGCCGCTGGACGTGGCTCTCGGTGTAGGGGGAATACCCAGGGGTAGGATTACAGAATTATATGGTAATGAATCCTCTGGAAAGACGACTCTGGGTCTTCATATTATAGCTGAAGCTCAAAAAAATGGAGGCATAGCTGCTTTTATAGATGCCGAACACGCCCTGGATCCTCGCTATGCCGAAAATCTCGGAGTCAACATAGATGATTTATTGATTTCACAGCCCGACAACGGGGAAGAAGCGCTTGAAATTGCTGAAGCTCTGGTAAGAAGCAACGCTATAGATGTTATTATTCTGGACTCTGTGGCCGCGCTTGTACCGCAGGCCGAACTCGAAGGTGAAATGGGCGATTCGCACGTGGGTCTACAGGCCCGGCTGATGTCTCAGGCTCTGCGTAAATTATCGGGAGCTATCAGCAAGTCCAAAACAGCCATAGTATTTATCAATCAGATAAGGGAAAAAATAGGGGTTATGTTCGGCAACCCGGAGACGACTCCAGGAGGTAGAGCACTAAAATTTTATTCTTCCGTCAGAATTGAGATACGACGTTCTCAGACGATCAAGGAAGATAAAGAAATAATAGGCTCACATGCCAGAGTAAAGGTTGTAAAAAATAAAGTTGCTGCCCCCTTTAGAGAAGCCGAATTTGATATCATGTACGGCGAAGGGATATCACAAGAAGGCTGTGTACTCGACATGGGAGTTGATCTGGATATCATTGAAAGAGCGGGGGCCTGGTATTCCTATGGCGAAGTCAGGCTGGGACAGGGCCGTGAAAATTCCAAGGAGTTTTTGAGTGAAAATCCGGAGATAATGGAAGAAATTCAGGAAAAAATCAGAGTCAAAACCGGTCTTGCGGAGTCAGAGGAAGAAACAGAAGAAGAGGTGGATACAGAAGAAGATGACGAAAGCTGAGATAAAAAAGAAAGCTTTGGATCTGCTGGCTCGCAGAGAACATTCCCGACAGGAGCTTCGGGAAAAATTGCTCCGTCGGGAATTTAGTATTTCAGAAATAGAGGAAGTGCTCGAAGAATTGGAGTCTGAAAATTATCTAAACGATTCGCGATTTGCCGAAGAATGGATCAGAAGCAGAAAGAAAAATAAGCCCAGGGGTAAAAATTTGATAAAAGCTGAATTACTCGATAAGGGAGTCGAGCGAGAAATTGTCGAAGCCAGGCTGGCAGATAATGTTTCCCGCAGTGAAGAAAGAAAAATGGCCAGAGAGCTGGCAGAAAAATGGCTGCGAAAAAAGTCAAGCCAGGATTACGAAACCAGAGAAAAAAAATACAAGCTGACAGGTTATTTGAGCAGAAAAGGTTTTTCCCGGGGTATAACCAGAGATCTGGTGGAAGAGTTAATTGCAGAATAACCTTTAATTAATTTGATTGATAATCCTTCAGTCTTGACACTAACAAAAAAAAGAGATAAAATGTTAACAGGTTGTCATTGTTATCAATGATGATTTGATCGTATTTTTGATATAAAAACGCAGTTACAAGTTACCAACACTGGAGGTGGATAAAATTTATGAATTGATCTACTGGGGGGTTTTTAGATTCCTCCCTGTGATAGGTGTTTTAGCCGGCCTTATCGGCGGCTATTTCATCAGAAAATATATTGCGGAAGCCAGAATCCAATCGGCTGAAAAAGAGGCCGAAAAAATTAAACAGGATGCCAAGAGAGAAGCTGAATCTACGAAAAAAGAAATAATTCTGGAAGCAAAAGAAGAAGCTCACACTTTTAAGGAAGAGGCCAATAACGAGATTCAGGAGAGAAGAGCTGAGCTGCAAAAACTGGAAAATAGACTTGTTAAAAAAGAAGATGCACTGGACAAAAAAGAAGAAAAGCTGGAAACCAAGGAAAGCAATCTGGAACAATGGGAAAAACAGCTCGCTAAAGAAGAAGAGGAAATTGAAACGATAAAAGAAAAACAGAAGCAAAAGCTGGAAGAAGTTGCTGGCATGAATGAAGAGGAAGCTCGCAATTATCTTCTCTCCAAGCAGGAAGAAAAACTTGAACACGAATACGCCAGAAAAATAAATGAAAAAGAAGCTGAACTGAGAGAAAAAGCGGATAAAAAAGCCAGGGAAATCATTTCGATAGCAATACAGCAATGTGCTGCTGACCATGTAACTGAAAATACGGTTTCGGTGGTTGATCTTCCCAGTGATGATATGAAGGGAAGGATTATCGGTAGAGAGGGAAGAAATATCAGAGCCTTTGAAAGCCTGACCGGAGTGGATCTGATAATAGATGATACCCCGGAAGCAGTTGTGATTTCCGGCTTCGATCCGATGAGAAGAGAAGTTGCCCGTATAGCTCTGGAAAAGCTTATAGTAGATGGAAGAATTCATCCCGCCCGCATTGAAGAAATGGTCGAAAAAGCTGAAGATGAGCTGGATAATCATATCCGTGAAATTGGCGAGGAGGCAACTTTTGACAGCGGAGTTCATGGTCTGCATGCTGAATTGATTAAAAACCTGGGGAAGCTCAAGTTCAGAACCAGCTATGGTCAAAACGTGCTACAGCATTCTCTGGAAGTTTCACAGCTTGCCGGAATTATGGCTTCTGAGCTAAACGCAGATGTTAATGTAGCCCGCAGGGCCGGGCTGCTGCATGATATCGGCAAAGCCATAGACCATGAAGTGGAAGGCCCCCACATAGATATAGGTCTCAATCTGCTTGAAAAATACGGCGAGAACAAGGATTCAGTTCTGCATGCCGTAGAAGCTCATCATGGAGATATAGAGTTCAAATCGGTGGAGGCCGTGCTGGTCGCTGCCGGTGATGCTATTTCCGCTGCTCGACCGGGTGCCCGCAAGGAAACCCTGGAATCTTATATTAAGAGACTGGAAGAGCTTGAAGATCTGGGCAAGTCATTCGATGGTGTCAAAAATTCTTACGCTATCCAGGCCGGACGAGAAATACGTGTCATAGTTGAGTCAGAAAAGATAGATGATGCGGAAGCGAGCAAAATATCTCGTGATCTCTCCGGGGAGATAGAGGAAAACCTGGACTATCCCGGCCAGATAAAAGTGGTAGTCATTAGAGAACAAAGAGCTGTAGAATATGCCAAGTAAACAATAAAACAATTCAACACCAAAAATCACGGGGACTCATTGAAAAATGTGGGTCCCTTTTTTTGAATTTGAATTCGTAAATTGGTGTGTAAAACTGAACTAAATTCTGGATTTGTGATCATAAATTTTGGATGAGGTGATTGAGTTAGCTATGAATTTTTTATTGATCGGAGATATAGTAGGAAGAGCCGGGAGAAGAGCGGTGAGAAAATATCTTGAAGATCTTATTGAAAAACACGATATAGATTTCGTTATCGCCAATGGAGAAAACGCTGCAGGCGGCTTTGGAATAACTAAAAAAGTCGCTGAAGAACTTTTTGAATACGGAATAGACTGTCTGACCATGGGGAATCACACATGGAAAAATAAAAACATCTATAAATTTATAGATGATGAACCCAGGTTAATTCGTCCTTTAAATTTTGCTCCGGGAATCCCCGGGCGGGGTATTGGATCTTTTTTGAAAAATGGTAGAAGAATTATTGTGGTTAATCTGATCGGACAAATTTTTATGCAGTCTCACGATTCCCCTTTCAGAGTGATAGATAAAAACATCAAATCTTTGAATATGGATGCGGATATTGTTCTCGTGGATTTTCACGCGGAAGCCACCGGTGAAAAAATAGCGCTGGCGCGTTTTCTGGATGGAAAAGTTGATTGCGTTTTCGGCACTCACACCCATGTTCAGACCAGCGATGCTCAAATTCTGCCCGAAGATACTGCTTATATTAGTGATCTGGGATTTTCAGGTGCGGTCGAGTCGATTCTAGGAATGAAACCACAGGAAATAATTAAAAAACACCTCACCGGCATGCCCACAAAATTTAAGGTAGGAACCGGTGCTGTCAAGCTGGAAGGGGCAATTTACAGGCACGGGCAAAACCAGATTACCCCGTTAAGAATTAAAGAAGATCAGGAAACAAGAGAGGCAGAGGTTTGAAATGGCGGCTGATCTTCATCTTCATACCAGAGCTTCAGATGGATCTTTTACTCCCAGAACAGTCGTAGAAAAGGCTGATCAACTCGGGTTCAAATATATCGCAATAACTGATCATGACACCATCACCGGAGTAAAATCTGCCCAGGATCATTCTCAGGATAAAGATTTAGAGGTTTTAACCGGAGTAGAGATCAACACCGAATTTAAAGGAGAAGATGTTCACCTGCTGGGGTATCTTTTTGATCCTGAGAACGATTCTATAACCGATATGATGGAATTAATATCTAAAAGCAGAATTGAGCGCGCTAAAAAAATTATTTCCCGATTGAAAGATGCTGGCTATCCGGTTAGTTTTGCGGAATTAGAGAATTATGTTCCAGGAGAAATTTACACCAGGTCTCATATAGCGGAGATGCTCTCTCAAAAAGGTCTGGCGGAATCATATGAAGCAGCTTTCGAGCGGTATCTGGGAAGGGGCAATGATTTTTACATAGGCAGAGATTACATTACAGCTGCCAGAGCTATAGAATCCATCAAAGAGGGTGGCGGAGTGAGTGTTCTGGCTCATCCGGGCAAGCTTGAAAATCAGGATCGGATCATTGAAGGACTCAGGAAATTTGAACTGGACGGACTGGAGGTATATTATCCCGATCATTCATCTCGAACAAATTCGAATCTATTAAAAAAAGCGGATAAGCATGACATGCTCATTACTGGAGGTTCCGATTTTCATGGTCCTGATAAGAGGAGCTCAAATCAACTTGGGACAATCAAATTGGCTGATTACCACGTCGAAAAACTGAAGAATTTCGCCCTGAGAAAATGCTGACATCTCTGCTGCCCTGACGTTCTTGACATAAAAAAATGATTCTGTTACACTAAGTTCTGGAACATTATTATCAGAGAAGCGGATAATTTTTGTCCTGTTGTGTTACAAATTTAACAAAGTTATTATTTTATACTCTGATTGTTATGAGCTACCATAAATATTAAATATAAAAATTTATTTTAATTTTTTAGGCCGGTAATCGGGCTTTTTGACATTTTAAAAAAATTGTAATTATTTTTGGAGGTGTATTATGTGGAAGATTTAAAAAAGTTTCCTATTGGAGGAGTCCATCTGCCTGAAGAAAAACACTTGACCACTGACTCTCCCATCGAAGATATGGACTTCCCGGAACTTGTAACCATCCCTCTGCAGATGCATATAGGTGCTCCTTGCGAGCCTGTTGTTTCGGAGGGGGAAGAAGTCCAGAGAGGGCAGGTTATAGCCCGCAACGATGAAGCCTTATCTGCTTTAATTCATGCAAGTATTTCAGGAGTTTACAGAGGTATTGAGTCCAGACCGGGCCCGGATGATTCTATGATCAACTGCATGGTGATAGAAAATCAGGGCCAGTCCCATGATGAAATGACACTTGAACCTGAATACAGTTTTGATGAGCTCGATAAAGAAAAAATTGTCAACAGGGTTAAAAATGCGGGAATTGTGGGTCTTGGAGGAGCATGCTTCCCAACCCATGTTAAATTATCTCCTCCGGATGATAAGCCTATCGATACAGTCATAATCAATGGAGCTGAATGCGAGCCTTATCTAACAGTCGATGATAGGTTGATGAGAGAAAAGACAGAGTTGTTATTTCAGGGGCTGCAGCTGATTATGAAAGCCAGCGGAGCTGAAAAGGGTATTGTCTCCAGCGAAATCAACAAGCCCAAAGCGGTAGAGGCCATAAGAGAAGAGGCAGAAAACTGGGACAACCTGGATGGAGTTCCCCTTGATACCAGATATCCTCATGGGGCAGAAAAACATCTGATCAAAGCAGTACTCGATAGAGAAGTGCCACGCCGGGGCCTGCCCATGGACGTTGGTGTAATCGTAAACAACGTACAGACAACCACGAAAATTGCAGAGGCTTTATACAGGGGGCGAACTCTAATCGACAGAGTTTTAACCGTTAGCGGGAGGGCTTTACAGGATCAGAAAAATTTAGCCGTACCTGTAGGAACTCCGATCAAAGATGTTATCGATTACTGTGGTGGAACTGAAACCGAAAACTATTATACAATTATGGGTGGTCCCATGACCGGCAAAAGGGTCGAAAAGATGCAAATCCCGGTCGGCAAAGGCACTTCACTGGTAGTGCTCTCAGAAGAGGAGTACAACGACCCTGAGAAAAGAGTCTGCATAAAATGCGGAAAATGTGTCGATGTCTGTCCCATGTATCTACCCCCCAACAGAATAACTGCTTTTGTCAATAATGAAATGTATAAAGAAGCGGAAATTGCCGGTTTAAACGACTGCATTGAATGCGGTGCCTGTGCTTTTGTCTGCCCGGCCAAGCGACCGCTGGTCAGATGGATACAGAGGGGAAAAGCTGCTGCTGACAGCTAAGATGTCCATTTAGGTTTATTTTTGTTTTCAGGGCAAAAACTGATGTACTAAAGACCTCAATAACAATTTAGATTTTCGGTATAAATGCGGAGGTGAAATATTTTGGCAAATTCATACGAAATGTCAGGGCCGCATATCAGGCAGCTGGATTCCATCGAAAAAACAATGTGGAATGTGGTTCTGGCATTAATTCCAGCAACATTCATGTCAGTTTATCTTTTTGGAACTTATGCACTTTATCTTGTAGCGGGAACAATGCTTGCCTGTATGATTGTAGAGATTCCTTTCAATATGAACAAAGAAGGAAGGCAGATATTTTTTGGAGATGGGAGCGCTGCTGTCACTGGAATAATACTTGGGCTCTCATTACCTCCAACCGCTCCCTGGTGGATACCAATTTTGGGCGGTGCTGCGGCTATTCTGGTCGGCAAACAGCTTTTTGGCGGTCTTGGAAATAATGTATTTAATCCGGCTCTGGTAGGAAGAGCCATACTCTCAGTCTCCTGGACCATTCATATGACCAGGTGGGTTACACCCTTTGATGGTGTCTCCACCAGCACCCCGCTGGCCACTCCAGGCGAAACTGCTTCTTTATGGGAATTATTTATCGGTACAGTGCCAGGCAGTATCGGAGAAACATCCGCTCTGGCTCTGCTTATCGGGGCTGCCTATCTTTATTATAGAGGCTATCTTGATCTAAGAATTTCAATTCCTTATATTTTAGCTGCTGCTGTCACAGCTATAATTCTCGGTATAAATCCTGTATATACTATTCTTGCCGGTTCTCTGATAATTGGGGCTTTCTTCATAGCCACTGATATGGTCTCCTCGCCGGCTACCAGGAGCGGCCGGATAGTTTACGGAATTGGCTGTGGAGTTTTAACCGTTGTCATCCGCGTTTTCACCGGTTTTCCTGAAGGAGTTACTTTTGCCATACTTTTGATGAATGGATTTTCTCATCTTTTCGATACTCTTTTTGAAGGCTATATTTTTGGTCAAATCCACCTCAAGAAAAAGAGAATTATGCAGGCGGGAGTTATAGCTTTATCAACAGTTTTATTCGTTGCCATTGCTTTTGGAGCCCTACAGCTCAGCGATAGACAGTTTTTAGAACCTCAGCACAGAGTTTTTAATCAGCATATGCATGATTTCTTTCCTCATGCTGATGGCTTCAATATGCTTGAAGAGCTTCACGATGATCGGACATTAGCCGAGGTTAAGCAGGGGGGGCGAAGAGTAGGGTTTCTAGCCTACACAGAAAGAATTGGATATGATGGGGAAATACAAAATATGGTGGCTATTAACCCGGATGGAGAAGTTATTGGAAGCAAAATTATAGACCACAATGAAAGCGCAACGCTGGGAGCTCAAATAGAAAGAGAAGATTTTCTGGCGCAATTTGTGGGCCTGAGATACGAAGACGTCAATCCCACCATTGAGGCTGGAGATTACGAGCTGGATGCTATTACCAATGCTACTCTTTCCTCTATAGCAGTAGCTCAAACTGTGGAAACATCTCTGGAGCTGGTCAACAGACAGATTCATGGTTCGACCTATGATTATTTCGATCTCCCCTCAGGTTATTATAGAGGTACTGGCAGCGGATGGGGAGGAGAAATGGAAGTAGAAGTGGCTATAGAGGACGGGTTTTTAAGAGATATTAATGTGATATCTCATAATGATACACCTCATAAAGCGCGAAGCGCCTTTGAAAGATTAAAAACCAGGGTAATAAGCGCTCAGGATACAGATGTAGATGTGATATCCGGATCGACAATGAGCTCAAATGGAATGCTAGAAGCGATTGATGATGCTCTTGCCAGCCGACATGTGGAAGTACAGGATGCTGACTTTTCACATCTATCAGACGGAAGATATAAAGGATCTGCTGCAGGACACATAGATGATATTGATGTGGAAATCGAGGTTCAGGATGGTGAATTGGTAGATATAGAGATTCTTCATCATGAAGAAACAACTTATCTTGCTGAACCCGCTCTGGAGACCTTGAAAAGCAGAGTCATATCAGAACAAAATTCCCGGGTGGAACTGGTTTCTGGAGCTACTTTAACCAGCAGAGGATTTCTGGCAGCCGTGGCCGATGCAGCTATTGAAGAAGAACCTTTTGCTATTCCTCAGGAAGATGACACTTATAGTGGGACTGCCGAAGGATATCAGGATGACATTGAGGTTGAAGTAACAGTTGAAAATGGAGAAATTACCGATATTCAGGTTATAGATCACGGAGAGACTGAAGATATAGCCGAACCGGCTTTTGAAGAGCTGAGAGAAGCTGTAATTTCCGCTCAAAGCATAGATGTGGACACCATTTCAGGTGCTACCGGGTCCAGCCGGGGATATCTTAGCGCCATCGAAAATGCCCTTGATGTGGAAACAGCGGTCGAATTCGATGATGGAGTCTATACTGCCACAGGCGATGGTTATCAGGGTGAAATAGAAATTGAGGTAGTTATTGAAGATGGAGAGATAAAAGAAATTACGGTCCTGGATCACGAGGAAACCCCTGATATAGCCGGTCCCGCCTTTGATGATCTGGAAGAGAGAGTTATAGCCGCTCAAAGCCCCAATGTCGATCTTGTAACCAATGCCACGGGCACCAGTGAAGGTTATCTTGCAGCTGTAGAAGATATTTTGCAGACAGCTGGATTAGAAGAATTAGAGCCGGAAGAACCTGAAGAAGTCGGCCTTCAGGATGGAACCTTTACCGGCGTCGGAGAAGGGTACAATGACGATATCGAAGTTGAAATTACAGTTGAAGACGAAGAAATAACTGAAATTGAAGTAATAAGCCATAGTGAGACAGAAGACATAGCTGAGCCAGCTTTTGAAGATCTGAGAGATGAAGTTTTAGACGCTCAGAGCACTGATGTGGACACTATATCTGGAGCTACTGGCTCGAGCGAAGGATTCCTGGCAGCTGTCGATGCTGCCCGCAACGAAGCAAGAGAAGAAGCACCGGAAGAGGAGCCTGAGGTAGATGAGGAAGTCTTTGAAGACGGTACCTTCACCGGTATAGAAGAAGGATATAACAATGATATTGAAATTGAGGTTACCCTGGAAGATAATGAAATTGTCGACATTCAGGTGCTTGCCCATGAAGAAACTGAAGATATAGCTGAACCGGCTTTTGAGGATCTCATAGATGATGTTATCGCCGCCCAAAGCACCGATGTAGATACTGTATCGGGAGCTACCGGTTCCAGCGAAGGTTTTCTGACTGCTGTCGATGACGCCCTGGACGAAGCCAGTCGAGATGAAGTACCCGACGAAGACGAAGTCCCGGAAATCGGAGAACCAGAAATGGAGCTAAGTGATGGAAGATTTACCGGCGAAGCTGTCGGATATAATGATGATATTGCTCTTGAGGTTGTAATTGAAAACGGGTTGATCGTTGGAATTGATGTATTAGAACATGACGAAACACCGGATATAGCCGAACCAGCCTTTGAGGAAATGAAAGACAGAGTTGTAAGTGCTCAAAGTACAGATGTGGATACAGTCACAGAAGCCACTGGCTCCAGCGAGGGCTTTCTGAGGGCGTTAAATGTCGCTTTAACCGAATCTCAGGAAGAGCTTGAAGAAGAGCCGGAAGCAATTTATGAACCCGGTGAATATACCGGCGTTGGTGAAGGCTACAATGATGACATAGAAGTGCAAATCACCGTTGACGA